>NZ_JBASOH010000038.1:0-52372 GCF_049658005.1 Azovibrio sp.
GTTGGCGTCGTCGAGTTGCCGCTCCACCGGATCGTTCTCGCGTTCCTTGAGACCGGCGTCAATGCCCGCCAGGCCCGGTCGCGCCACGTTTCGAGTTTGTATATCGGCACCGACACCTCCCTTGAGAGGGCGTCGACCGGCTCGCCACGTAACAGTCGCAAGACAACCTCCTTCTTCCGCCCCGCCGACCCGCGCTTCACCTCGGCGGCCGCGCCGGGCTCGCCTCCAGTCGCGCTACGCGCTCCTTCCGCCGACCCCGGCGCAACCTCTTCAACCTGCGATCCCTTCAGCATGACTCCGCTCCTTTTCCAGACACGATTCAACCTCAAATTCGTGTCCAGAAAAACCGGGGCCGGCGCAAAGTCGGTTTTGAGGTACGATTCGTCGCGGTGAAACCTTTCGCATCGGTACGCAAGGGTAGGCGCGTCCTGTTTTGCGTACGTTCATGCTACTGTCGGTGGCGGGCGAGTGACCCACCTTCGTTCCGTATTAGCCCCAACCTGTACGCATCTTTCCTCATTTGCCCTCATCGCTCCTCACGGTCGTTTCTAACCTGCTGATTCATAATCGCAGGGAAGCCCGTGACGACAGACCCGCTTGCTGACTTTTGACGAGTCAACCAGCGGTTTGCATCTGCCGGAATTTCCCGATCGGGATTTTTTGGCTTTGGTAGTGCGCTGTTGTACGGAAAATTCCCGAACGGGAAATATGGCTTGCTTCCTTCTTTGAACCGGTCGATAATTTCCCGAACGGGAAACAAGTCCAGTGATGAGCTCCATACAGACCACAGAACAACTCGGTGACGCGCTGCGTGCTGCACGCAAGCAGCTGGGCCTGACACAGCCTCAGCTGGCTTTGGCTGCAGGCGTTGGTGTGCGCTTCATCGTCGACCTGGAAGCAGGCAAGGCCACTCTACGTCTGGAAAACGTGCTACGTGTTATCGATGCCTTGGGTGGAACGCTCCAGCTCATCGGCCTGCCATCATCCGCCCCTGAAAATCACCTTGAAGGCAACCCACATGGCGCGTGAGCTTGAAGTCTGGCTCTTCGCCGAGCGGGTTGGCTCTCTGGCTCTAATCGACGGCCGGCTGAATTTCCGTTATGCCCCGGATTGGCTTTCACGCACCGACGCAGTGACCCTGTCCAGCTCGCTGCCTCTACAAGCAGAACCGTTCGACGATCACCACGCGCGCCCCTTCTTTGCAGGGCTGTTACCTGAGGGACAACTCCGGCGTCTCATTGCCCAGCAATTTCAGGTATCGAGCCTGAACGATTTTGCGCTGCTCGATCACATCGGTGGTGAGTGTGCAGGGGCCGTGACCTTACTGGAGCCAGGGCAGCCGCTGTCCAGTCCCGAGCATGGCCACGACGTTCAGTGGCTGAGCGACGAAGAGATCGTGGCCATTCTCGATGAACTGCCGCATCGGCCGATGTTGGCCGGCAAGGACGGACTGCGGCTCTCACTGGCGGGCGCTCAAGACAAACTGCCCGTGGTCTTCGATGGCGACCGGATCGGTCTGCCAAGAAATGGAACGCCCAGCTCACATATCCTGAAGCCTGCCATCCGTACTTTAGCGGACACAGTTAGCAACGAAGGCTTTTGCCTGGCGCTGGCAGATGCCATGCAGCTCAAGCCGGCCAAGTCGCAGGTACGTTCCGTGCTGGGGCGACAGTTCTTGCTGGTCGAGCGCTACGACCGGGTGGCCGATGCACAAGGCCTACGGCAGCGCCTGCATCAAGAGGACTTTTGCCAGGCGCTGGGCGTGGTACCGGAAATGAAATACCAGAACGAAGGCGGCCCGGATCTGGTGCAATGTTTTGATCTGGTTCGACGCGCTACGCGCCCCAGCGCACCGCACATCCTGCACATGCTCGACTACGTGATCTTCAACGCGTTGATCGGCAATCACGACGCGCACGCAAAAAACTTCTCGCTGCTCTACGCGGGCAAGTCCGCTGTCCTGGCGCCGCTCTATGACGTGCTCTCGACGGCGGCCTATCCAACCTTGACGCCCAAGATGGCGATGAAGATTGGCAGCAAGTACAAGTTCAGCGAAGTGCAGGCACGGCACTGGGACCAGTTCCTGGAAGCCGTTGGCCTCAGCAGGGCTCAGGCCAGAAAGCGGATTCTGGCCTTGGCAAAGTCGATGCCGACCACCGCGCGTAAACTGCAGTCAGGCCCCTCGCGTGGCTTCGGTAGCCATGGCATAGTTGAACAAATCGTGACCTTGATCGAGCAACGCTCTGCCCTGACAGTACGAAGACTCAGTGCACCTGCCGCCGACATGGAGGAAGAGCCTGAGCCATCCGCATGAGCCTCGAGGAATTTACGAATACGGGCTATCAGCTCTGTCCGGTGGTCACTGGCTGGTCGGACGGCTTCGTGTGTTTGCGGAACTCGGCGGTCGATGACACCAGGCACTCGTTTTCGTAAGCTTCGATGTCGCTCAGAGGTAGATGACCTTGCCAGGCAGCCGGATGTACTTTGGTCCGGTGCCAATGACGCGCCAGCGCGCCAGCGTCTTGGGTAACAGCCCCCAACGCTCGGCGAGTTGCAGTTGGTCAAAGTGGGTGGTGGTAGTCATGGTTAACTCCTTGTGGTGGGTAGGAACCCATGAACGCTCTGTTTCGGGAAGGTAGCAAGTCCTGCGGGGGGAGGCCTGGGCTGTACATGGGACGCTTTGGTCCCTGTTGGAAAAGGGTAAGGACTGGTAACCAGTCTCGACGCCGATGGACCGTGGTGGTGGCGCGGTCAGCAGACAGAACACTGCCTGCGGCACCTTCGTGGCGACTCCTGCGACAGCGCTCAAGCTGGAACGATGTTTTGCGGGCAAGCCGACCCTGCGCTTCCGGTTTCATTTTCGAAAGATATCCACCTTCGTTTCAAGGCACTTGCGCAAGCTCAGATCATTCGCGCCCACCTCGAACCAGCTGCCAGGTTTCTGGAAGAAGTCCAACCCCCGGCCAATCTTGATCACCCAGCCGTTGTCGATACGAATCTCCCGATCGTGCATGTTCGGGTTGAGCTTTACCTCCAGCTCGACATCCAACTCCAGCAGGCTTTGCTTCAGTTCATCAAGCTTCTCGGCGATGTCGGCCAACTGGGTCTTGTCGTCGTAGCCAGTGATCAGGCTGATCTTCTTCACGGTTCCAGCCTTTAGCACCGTCTCGCAGAAGCGCACGAAGTTCTGAATCTGGTGCGGTAGCCGGATGTAGGGGTCCTCGATGAGCACAGCCTTCGCTCCTTGCAGATACGGCCCCATGATCGACTCATAGCTGTAACCGGTATCGCCATAGAGAATGGTGAAGTGCTGTTCCTTGAGTTCGACCAGTGGCAGCGAAATTGCAACAAGGTCCGGTGATACCGGCGTCGGTTCTGCTGGAGATTCCGCAGCAGCAGGCGCCGGTTGCGCAGCGGGTTGCACCGCAACCACCTCTGCAGGCTGCCCATCCGCCTGATTCAAGCGACGGCGCGCAGGCTCTTGCGTTGCCGATGCATCCTTGGACTCAGGGCAGAAAACCACCACTTCCTCGCCACTGGCCTTGAAGTAAGACAGATTGATGCGAGCAAACTCGTCATCCGGTTTGCGCTTGTTCATCTGCTCCTTGACGCGGCGGCGGCACTCGGTGGCATAGGCCACGTATTCCTCAAACTCCTCGTCCGTGGGTGGCCCATTTGGATGCAGGACCTTCAAGAACGCACAGACGGTTTTCTTGATGCCTTTTTCGTCGCGCCCTTCGATCGCCTTGCCGAGCCGAATGCGTTTGCTCACTTCCTCATACCGATTCGTGTGCTTGAACTGGTAGTGAAAAGCCTCCGCCAGGTAGTCGGTGATGAATCCGTAGTTGCTCGTCAGGAACTCGCTACTGTTCTTCGGCATCTCCCAGCCCGGGATATAGGCAGCGAAACGGTCCATCACGGCCAGGTCGAGCTCTGGCGGCAAGGGCTGAAACAGGTCGTGCTCGTTCGAATTGACCACCTGCTGCACGGACACGTCGATGTTGCCAACGAAGCTCAAACTGGCATCAGCAATAACCTCAGCCCCGCGCGAAAAGCGCCCGTTGGCCATGAAGTCCTTCATGATCTGGATGGTGTCCGGATCGCGAATCTTGATGCCCCCGACCTCATCGAAGGCGACCGTGTCCCAGAAGCCCACCAGGCCCACCTTGCGGCGCGCGTTGTTGTAGAACAGGGTAGCCTTGGTCGCCTGACCGCCCGAAATCAAGGTGGCGTAGGGCGAGAATTCACTGAAGAAATAGGACTTGCCGGTGCCGCGTGGTCCCAGCTCGATGTAGTTGTAGTTGGGCTCAACCAGCGCAGCCAACCTGGCGATGAAGTGCATCTGCACGCGTTTTGCGAGCTTGCCGGGTTCCAGACCGACGGAGCGCAGCACCACTGCGATCCACTCATCGCGCGTGAAAGCGGCGCGGCCTTCTGCGTAGCGGCCAAAGTCGAAACGGGTCAGTTGGATCGGGCGCAGATCCTCGATGGAAAACGCGTAGTCGTCCTCCTCGATGTCGTTGTGCGCCAGGGTCACTTCCGCCCAAATGCCACCTTCCAGCAACCTGTCGTTGTCGCGGTAGAACTTTTCACCAATCGCGATGCGTTGCGAATTGAAGTTCTCCAGCGCTGCCCAGTGGCGCTTTTCTTTTTCGACGTAACGGACATGGACCTTGTCGATGAAGCGATGCTTGCCCTTGGTGGCGACCTTGGATTGCGCCGCATTGGCCTCGTCTGGCCGCACGTAGTTCTCCTGTAGCGCTGCGAGCACCGCCTCCATGCCAGCATCCATCTCGGCCTGGTCATTGCTGGCGCAATACTTGGCAAGCAGGAACTCGAGCACGAAGGTCGGGACGTTGGTACCTTTCTTGATCCGGTGCAGCAAGTCTTTGCGCAGCACCTTGCCATCGAAGGTGGCGTTCAGTTTTTGGTCGAGTTCATCCATGGACTCATTCCGTATAGTCGGTTTCAAGCGCCAGATTGCTGTAGGCCGCCAGGGTGGTGGGGTTCAGCGCCACAACCTTGAACTTGCCTCTGAACTCATCCTCCATCCTCAGCGCGATCTGCTTGCGCTGGCCTGGCATCAGAGTCACGGTCCGGGTTGCCGGGTTCACCTCGCCGCCCGGGCGCGGCTCGCCCACTACCCTGCCCTTGCCGTCCTGCGCTTCCAGCAATATCTCCACGCTCATGTCTTGCGAGAATATATCGTCGGCCACCAGTATCACTTCGATGACCGGCAATCGCGTAGTGATTCGTTTGGCGCCATTCTTGTAGCTCAGCTCCACCACCACCTTGCGCAAGTCGGCCTGGGTGGCGCTATCGAGCCGCGCGACCAGCACCGGCACAACGGCCTCGGCCAGCGATGCCCCGCCGTGGAAATACAATTGCCCCGCGCGATAGGGGGCCATGCTGCGCGGTAGCGCCACCTGGCGGAAGTCACCGCGAATGCCGAGTTTCTCGGCGCCAAGCACCAGGCTGTGCCCATCTGCCGTGCCATCGCCCAGCAGCATCCGGTCATGCGCATTCACCGGCCACTGCCCTTGCGGCTTGACGCACACATCACCGGCCTGCGCCTGTGCGTTCAGGAAGAAGCCATGGTCTGTGACGATGACGGCCTCCTTGAAGCCCAGGCCGCGCAGCTTGTGCAGTGCCACCCGAATCAGCTTCAGCATGCCAGGGATCAAGCCCAGGGTCGTCTCGGGGTTACTTTCCAGTTGGCTGTCGATTTCCGTGGAGCGCAGCACCAGCAGGTCGACGGTCTCCGCGATCTGCGGATTGCCACGCACAAAATCGTTGAGCGGCATTTCCGCGAAGCGATCTCCATATCGGTTGGCCAACACATTCATGCGCTGCGGGACGTTGCCCACCGGCGCTCCCGCTAGTTCAGGCAGGAGTGATTCGTTCTCCAGCGCCAGGGTCAGGCCCGTGCGGGCACCAGGCAACAAGCTCGCCATGCCCACCGGGGTGATGCTCGGCAGCTGTGCATAGGCCGCTTGCAGCTCTATCGGGCCGTCTTCCGCCAGCAGTTTTTCGAGCGCCACCCCCAGCTCATAGCGCAGGGCGTCCACCATCAGGTAGGCCACCTTGCGCCCGCTTTCCTTGAGGCGATCCGCCACCAGGCGATCAAAGACATCGGCATTGGCCAGACGCCCGGCGGGCGGCCAACCCGCCGTCTCGATGTGCTTCACGAACACGCCCTGGACCTTTTCCGCCAGGCGCCGATAGCGCGCTCGGGCCTGGCTCATCACCTCCTGCATCAAGCCATGTGGGTCAAGGAAGTCGCCCGCCGCTTGCTCAAATTCGCGCTGCAAGCGATCCGCTTCGCGTAGGCTACCCAAGTAGAAGTCGATCAGCTCCGCTTGCGAGCGGGCGTGATCCGGTAACTGGCGCTCAAAATCGTCGCAGGCCTCAACCAGGCTCAAGCCAGACCGCACCAACTCCCACTGGGCCTGGCTTTCGCCCTTGCCGAGCCATACCGAATTCTTGTGGCGGCCGAGCACGCGGCGCGTGGCATCGGTGTCGCCGCTGACGATGCCCATGACGCCCAGGCGCAGGAAAGTCCGCTCCTCGAAGGGGAAGGTATCGCGCTCGCCCAGGTCTTCAATCGCGCCACAAAGATCGGGCAGGTTGAGTTCCGCCTCGGTGGTCTCGGCGCGCTCAATGTATATCGCGCGCGACTTCGGATCGCTGCGCAGACGGTCGCACACATCCTCGACGATGGGTCTGGCTTCCATCGGTGCATGCGGCACCCCCTTCAGAGTGTCCGGCAGCGCCACGGGCAGATCAAATACAAACTCACTGAACAGCACGTAACGCCACAGTTCATCCGCCAGGGCAGACCAGGTCTTGCCGCGCGTCTTCACGCTCAGGCCCAAGGTAGCGCGGAGGAAATCACGTGCCTCTTGTACCCAGCCTTCCTGCCCCTTGAGCGCTTCGGATTGGCTGGCACTTGGGGCCAGTAGTGCAGCCAGAATCTCGCGGCCGGACTCCACCCGCAGCGTGGCTCGCAACTGGGGCCAACTCACTCCACCGCCAATGGCATCGATCACGGCAAAGGTCGGCCCAGAGGGAGACGTGGCAAACACCTGCCGGATCTCGGTGGCGTGATCCGGCCTGGCGCGCAGGCACAGGTTCAGGTACTCGTCGCCATCGTCCTGCGGAAATACCGCGCCGCATTCTGCGTACAGGGCGAATGGATCAGCTTGCTTCTGCTCGTCGGTCTCAGGTCGCTGGGCTGGCACGCAGATCAGCACGCCTTCCAGCGGCGCCCCTTTGCCGTTGCCGGGGGCTTGCCCCAGCTCGCGCAATGCCCGCAGCGCCGCCTCGCGGCTTTCGATGCTGCTCTCGGACGCATCCACCACCCGCACCTTCTCGCCCGCCAGGTCAAAGCACAGTTCTCGGTAGCGCTGATCAGCGTCGTACACCACCAGCGCCCCCGCCTGCAGCAGACGCGGCCGCAGCACGTTATCTCGAATGAATTCGGCAATGTTCATCAACAGTCCTTACGCCATGGCCGCAGTCACAGCTTCAGCAAACGCATGGAAGCTACGGGAGCGGTTACGCTGAATATCCATGTGCACAGCCACCGACCGAGCCAACTCCAACTTGCGTAAGCCTGTACTGAAGTAGCCCGCTTTCTTGAGTAATCGCTCGATTGATTCCCAAGTCCCACCTTTGATGGCATCGGGGTCACGAAACCCCGCCTTCTGCGGAACCGTGGCAGCTACCCGTGGGTAGGCGGCCTGCACAGCCGCCCAGTCACCAAAAAACCAGGCCTCCAACTCCTCGATCGCTATGCGATTGACGACCTGGAAGCGCTGCCCATGCCCAGCATTCGTCTTGGTCACCAAGCCTGCAGCGGCTGCCATCTGCTCCAGACGCTTTTTCAGCTTGTTGCAGTCGTCGTCATCGCGATCCACCAACACAAGAATCCGCCAACTATGCGGCAGCCAAGCCGCATAGCCTTTCAGGCGATCGGGTGCATGCTTGAGCAGGTCATCCTTGCACTGAAAGCGGATGATCTGAAACTCGATATCTCCGAGCAGTTTGGGCAGCAGTTGCTCCAGCGCTGCCTCCATCGAGTATTCCTCGACAAACACAATCAGTCTTTCCAGCATCAGCCACGCCCCTTTTTTGCAGCACGAGGCGCGCCCTGATTCACCAATGGGTCACCCAGGCCAAAATGCCCCTCCATCCACAGGTACCCCAAGGTCGCGCCCGCTTTCACAAACTCGGGTATGCCCTGAATATCGCAAGCCCTGATGGCCTGGGTGAACCCCAGGTCATTTCGGTAAAGCACACGCACCTCCTCGGCGCGCATGGCATTGAGCAAGAAGGGCGAGTGGCTGGTAATCAACAACTGGGAGCGTTCGGACGCGGCGCGGCACTCTTCAGCCAGTTCGGGCAGCAAACGCGGATGCAGGAAATTCTCGGGCTCTTCAATGCCGATGAAGCGCGGAGGGTCCGGGTCATAGAGTACGGTCAGGTAAGCCAGCATCTTCATGGTGCCGTCGGAGGCAAACTTGGACAGCACCGGCTGCTCGAAGGGTGCATCCTTGATCTGCAACAACAGACGGCCATCCGGCATGGGCTCGGCCTCCACTCGTTCCAGACGTGGAATGCGTTGGCGCAGGACCGCAAAAATCTGTTCCAGGCGTTCTGGGTGCTGCTCTTTCAGATACTGGATGACATTGGGCAAGTTCTCCCCGCCCTTGCTCAGGCGTTCTTGCGGGCCGGCTTCCGGCTGGTTGCGCGTCTGATCGATGGACAGGTAAGACACGTACCAGTCGGTAATGAACTCGCGCAGAGCCGCAACACGAGGATGCTCGGTGAATTGTCCCAAGGTATTCACCGCGATCAGATCCGGGGAACGCAGGTTGGTCTCGACACGTTTATCGTCTTCATCCGGCGCTTCACCACTCGCCGCCCTGCCGCTGCCACGACGAAATTCCAGAAATCGAAACGGCTGGCCTCGGGTGCCGCGCCGCCACTGCAACCATTCCTCGACCACTTCTGGTCCTTTGGCTCCCTCATCAATTGACAGGTAGTAGGTGATGACGGGGCTCTTGGGCTGCTCACGATATTTCAGCTCGAAAACGATAGGGCCGGTTGCACCCCGTGTCTTCAGTTCCTTGCCTCGGCCACGCCGATCCCAGGCGTGCCGTAAGCCAAATTGAAAGCACTCGGAAAGGAAATTGAACACATCAAAAACGGTAGACTTGCCGCTGCCGTTGGGGCCTAGCAGAACCGTCATCGGCGTCAGCTTATCCAGTTCAACCTTGCGTAGGGCGCGATAATTCTCGACCCGCAAAGACTTGATACGCGGGATGCCCTGTCTCTTCGTTGTCTTGGCCTCTTGGATCATCACATCTCCTTCGTTTGCTGTCTGCCGCGAGTCTTCTTCGGTGCTGCCTCGGGCTCGATGTATAAATCCTCCAGCCCATGCGCGATGGCGAGGCTCTTGTCAGTCTTGCACTTCTCACGCACGCGCTCGGGCCAGTAGTTCATGGCCAGATGCGCCCAGTCGTAGTCGCCTTTCTTGAGCTTCTCCCAGGTGTCCTTGAGCACCTTCTGCCAGGGCTTGTGTCGGAACAGCGGCCACAGCGGTGCGGCGCTGATCTGCACGCCGTCGTCGTGGTTAGGCTTGTAGGTCGGCGCGAGCTTGAGCAGGGTGTCGCGCAGCTCGGTCAGTTCTAACTCGAAGGCTTGCAGCGCCTCGAACTGTTTCTCGTCGTCGCGGGTCCGGGCCGAGCCCTTGTTGCGCAGCGTCGCCACATCAGCGCCGACTTGTTTGAGCTTGGGTTCCACGAAGTCGTTGATGGCGGTGTACAGCGTCTGGTTGGTGAGGCTGGGGTAATAAACCCACAGCGTATAGCTGCCGGACGCGGTAGCCAGCGGCCAGTAGATGGGGGCTTTTCGGCGGCTCTTGGAGTAGCGCTGCAGATGGAAGGCGAAGAATTCGCGCTGCAGCCAGCGGCGGATGTCAGTACTCAGTGGCCAGTGGTCAGTGGCCAGTGGAGTTTTGCCGACCACCGACCACCGATCACTGAACACTTCATCGAGCACTTCCTCGATCAAACGTGCAAGGTCATGCGGATGCCCTGGGTCGTCGACCAGGATGCTCGCGTGCGCATGGAAGGGCTCGGCGCCGTCCGGCAACATGCCGGGACTCTTGGCGGGGAGTGGGTCGAAGGGTTCCGGTTCGGGCGGGGCTTCGCGCTCGCCGGTGGCAAGGCGCCAGTCGAAGCGGCCAAACGCCACGCCGACGGCCCAGGCGAGCAAGTGGTCGGTGGTCTGTGGTCCGTGGTCGGTTTGCGCATCGTCGTCATCCTCAGCTGCCGAGGTGGCGTCCCCTTCGCTGACCACCGCTCCCTGACCACCGGTTGCTGCCTGGCGGTCGGCCTCGCTGAAGCCGTAGAGGTCGAAAGCGATGGCGTCGATCTCAGTCTGGATGCGCGCCAGCTCCGCTTCGATCACGGCCGGGTCGTAATCGCCCAGGCGAGAACGCAGGGCGGCGGGGAGCAGAAAGGCGTGGGAAGTCTCGTTTATCGTGTCCAGGGTGCGCTTCAAGGACCAGGCGCGACGGGCCAGGGTGGCAAGTCTGGCTTGCTGTTCGGCGCCGAGGTCAGGAATAGGGGTTTGCTGGATTAGCCCTACCTCGAAGGACTGCGCCAACTCGACACGTGCCAATTGGACTGAAACCAGCTGGCCAAAGGCCAGGCTGTTAACCAGGGCGCACAGTGCGAGCAAGGCATCGGGCGAGTCATCGGCAACGAAGGCGGCAGGTCCTTTGTCAGCAAATATGCAGCCACGAGGCATGGCGCGAAAGCTAAGTCCGTTGGTGCGCCGCGGCCAGGTGAGGCCGGGGCGGAGATAGAACTGTGGATTCTTCGCTACGAACTCAGCATTCCCATTCAGGTACGGATACCGTCTGCAAATTCCCGCCTTTACCTCTGCACCGTCTTTATCCCAGTTCGTCATGAGATAAACATCTGCGTAAAAAGGTGAAAAAGTGCCGCCTTTGGCAAAGCCATGCCACCCGTCTCCAGGCTCTTCCCACCAAGTTCTAACAAAACGGAAATCTTCTGCTGTGGCCAACCCTTGGCGCGCAGTGCGCTTGTCACATTCAAAAGAAGGAAGTCGCTTGAAAACCTGCCGGACGGCTTCGCTCACCCAATACGCAAACGGCTTGCCCGGCACGGCAGCGAAGGATTCCGGCGCGACCTCGAAAATTCTCGGATCATGGCCTTCTGCATTCTGCCCGCAGCCTGCTGCCCGCTGTTTTCCGCATACTTCCAACAACGCAGCGGCCTTGTCGGGCTCGGCCAAAAGGCGCAGGAATTGAGTCATGGCGACGCCTCGGTGACGATGAGCGAGACGTCCGCATGGCGGGCAAAGCGCTGGTCGAACGTGTGCACTGGAAGTGCTCGGGCAGCACGCGCCGACTCCAGGATCAAATAATCCGAAAAATCGGCGCTCCCCGTGGCGTAAGACGCCAAAGCCGCGAGCACCGAGGGTTGATCCTCGACAATAACGCCTTCGGTGCGCAGCAAAGCGTCGAGTACCCCATGAATCGCTTGTCGATTAAACCCATAGGATATTCGCAAGACCCAAACGGCCTCGACCAACACCAATCTGGGCAAGAACGCTCCGCCCGCTTCCAGCGCCTGCCGCCAGCGGCTCAACGCTGCAAACGATTGCTGCGGATCGTCCTCCACCAAGATTCGCACGACCACATTGGTGTCAAAGGTTTCCATCTACAGCGCCTCGAACAATCGCCTTTTCCATATCCTCCAGCGTTACCGGTGCAACGCCCTTCGGCCGTTTCAGGCGAGTCGCCAGGAATTGTTCCAAGGTGATCTTTGGTCGAGCCTTCGCAGGCGCCTCAGGTTCCAGATCGATGGCAATCATCTGTACCCGGTGCCCCAGCAAGGGCAACAGGCCAGGGGCGTCTTTCACCATCGCCTCATTGATCACCGTCTGAATTTGTATCGCCTGTTGCATGGTCATGTCTCCTATTCCGATTTCTGCAAAACGTAGGCTGCCGCTTCGACCATCGCATCGTCCATCACACCGAAGCCCAGGTCGGCCATAACCTCTGGTTTGGCAATTCCCAGCACCACATCTTCCCGCCACTTCTGAAAGCTGGAGAGAAAAAAACAGGTGCGCGAGGTGATGGCGCCAAGGCGGCCACCAGCGCGCAGCAGTTCCAGGCCACGCTCCACCATGATGGCCAACAAGTCATTCTTGCTGCGCGGATAGGCTTTGGCGAGCTGATCCTTGGTGTTGGCAGCCAGCGCGCCGAACGGTGGATTCATCACCACCACATCAAACACTTCACGGCACAGGTCGATGAGCCGCAATCCCTGCAGTGCATCCTGTGCAAATAGTCGCCCTTGGTACGTGGATTTCGCTGCCTGGGCAAATTCAGTCAGCGCCTCACGCAACCGCGCCTCGGCCTGCTGCCAGTTGTCCAGCTCCTGCTCCGCAAACAGGCCGGTGCCGGTGCCGACATAGACCTGGCGGATCAAGTGCGGCAGCTCGCGCTCGGCCTGGAGCAGCACGCCTAGCTCGGGCAGGCCCTTGAGCAGTTGCAGGGTCTTCTCGAACAGCTCGCCGTCGCGCTGATCGAGGTTGGCCGCAAACTGCTGACGCAACTCCCGTTCTGCTGGCGGCGCAATGGCGGCGACCACATGGCCCCGCCCAATCAGTGGGCGGTCTTTGGCCTTGACGCCGGCCTCGTGCCAGGCACGCTGCGCTCGCAGCCACAGTGCCAGCGAAGCGATCTGCACGGCACGCGGGTCGATGTCCACGCCGTAGAGGTTGTGTTCGATGATGAGCCGCGGCACGTCGCGCAAGAAGGCCGCTTCGTCCTGATAGGTCTGGCACAGCGGTTTCAGGGCCGCCTGGGGCTGGGGCGAGACATCGAGCGAACCGGGGCCGTGCTGCTGCTCCCAGGCCCAGGCTTCGCGGTAGATTTCGGCGAACAGATCGAAGGCATAGAGGCCGAAGTGCATGGAGCCGCAGGCCGGGTCGAGCAGCTTCAGCGTGCGCGGATCTCTGAGAGCAGTGGTCGGTGATCGGTGGTCAGTGGTCAGAGAAGCCGTAAGCGGATGCACCTCGCCGCTTTTTTCTCTGATTACCGCCCTATGATCCCGATCGACTTTCTCCCCACCAGCCACCGGCCACTGATCCCTGGCTACTTCATCCGGCTTGACCAGCAGGTACTGGCAGCGCTCGCGCAAGCCCGTTGCCCCGCCGGTGGCGTTGAACCAGAGCCGCCCCAGGGTGTTGTCCACCAAAAACTCCACCACGTAACGCGGGGTGAAGAACTGATTACGCACCGCGAGCTCGCGGCTGTTGCGTGGCGCCTGCGAGGCATCGCGCATGGCCTTGCGCTCTTCTTTGGAGTTGAAGTACTGGTAGATCCAGCCAATGGTTTCGTCCTCGCTCCACAGCGGGGCGATGTCGGCATCGTTAATCAGGTTCAGCACTTGCAGCAGCGCGGCCTCTCGCGGGAACAGGCGGCCCTGCGGTGAGTAGCGGTCAAACAGGCCCGGCAGGTCTTGGGCGAGTTCATCGAACACGCTGAACAGGTACACGCGGTAGGCATCGCCGGTTTCGACCAGGCCGGTGCCAGCCAGTCGCGCATAGAGCTGAAAGCCCTTGGCCTGGAAACCGTTGCCCACTGATTCGACCAACAAGCCGCGCGCCTCAGCCATGCGCAGCGCCGCCAGGCGGTTCAGCACGGTAAAGGCCTGCTCGCGGACGATACGGTCCAGCCCCTGGGTGGCATTCATGTCGCCACTGGCGGTGTAGTGCGCCAGGGTATCGCGCAGGATGCGGGCGGTTTCGCGCTGGGCGTCGTTGATATGCCGCAGGCTGCCCAGCTCCGCCACCGTGCCCGCGTTCGGGTCCATGCCATAGTCGTTCTGCAGCTGGCGGGTGAATTCATCTTCCAGCACCCGGCGCGCATCGTTGACGAAGCGCTGGAGGCGGTTTCTTGTTGTTTGGTCGAAGGCCATCAATCGATTCCTATTGTTCTGTGCCTGCTTGCAGTGAACCGGGCGCTTGCCAATCCTGGCCAAAGTGAGCGCGCAGGCTCTCGATGGCGGGCGGCAAACCGCCGTCGCAGGTCACGCCCAGGTAGGTGGCCGCACGCGTGGTGCCCACGTACAGGTATTTGTCGAAGAGCGCTGGATGCAGTGCGGCGAGTTGGTCAATGCCCACGAAGAACACCGCTTCGAACTCCAGGCCTTTGATGTGTTGGATGTCGAACACGCGCACGTTGCTTTCCTGGCCCACCGCCTGACCCTCGCGGCAGGCAATGACCTGGATGTTGTGTTCGGACAGGGCTTCGTTCAGCGCCTCAGCCACTGGCGCCACATCGTCTTCGGCATTCACAAAGATGGCGGTGGACGGCAGCTGGCCGACGAAACGCTCAATCTCTCGGATGCGATCTGCCAGCCAACTGACAACGATTGCTGTGTCCGTTGCGTGCTCCAGGAGCGCGGGCGCTACGCCACCACTGTCCACATGCACTGGCAAGCTGACGTTCTGCTCGGTGCCGCCGACAGCGCGAATCATGGCGCGAGCCAGATCGTTCAGTTGCTTGCTCTGCCGGTAGGAGACGGTGATCTCCTTGATGTCGAAGTCGGCAAAGACCCACTTCATTTCATCGGCGGAGCGGGCACCCCAGGTGGTCAGGCGCTGGTTGAAATCGCCGCAAGCAAAGAACGAGCGCAGCCGTGGATGCGCCAGGGCGGCCATGCAGGCAAGCTGGATAGGAGAAAAGTCGGTCGCTTCATCCACCAAAACCTGGTTGCGGTAGTGCCCCAGGATGGGCTGGAGTGCCGACCAAGCGGGGCTGTCGATATCGCGCTGCACGTTGGGCCGGCTGATCAAGTCGCCTGCGGCGCGCAGGATGGCGAGCAGCACAATGTCCAGTTCGAGCGGATGGATATCGCGGGCTTCGAAGCCTTCGTTGCGATACCAGCTCCCGGCTTGCTGGCGTTCGCGCCGGAACGCGCGGTAGCGCTTGGGAATGCCGTCGAGATAGCGCTTGACCGGGCTCACGAAGCGGCGCGCGTTGGTCTGCACCAGTAGGCTCGCACCCACCTCAGCGCGATCGGATTCCGTCAGGCCGCGATCGGCCAGCCACTCGATGATTTTGCCGTTACGCGACGTCTTGCTGACCGCACGCTTTGAGGCTGCAGATCGGGCTTGGGCTCGCACCGCTTGCATGTAAGCGTTGAGAGCGGCGGCACGACCGGTGCGCGGTGCTGTGGTGTCTTCTTCCTCTTCGGCATCGAGGTCATCTTGCTCATCAGTATCGGTGGTTTGGGCCTGCTGCAGACCATCGATGAAGCGCGCCAACTCATCAAGGAACGCCCGATTGCGGTTGAGCTGGAGGTTGAGCGCGGCTTTGATCTTGCCGTCAGAGGCTTCTTTCAGGCTGGCGACGAGCGCCTGCACTTTGGGGAGCTCGGCAGCCAGCGACCCGAATGTGGATGCCAACGCGCCGTCGCCGGCTTGCGTCAGGATGCTGTGTAGCCGCTCGCCCAAGCTCTGGACTTCTGGCGCCTTGGCTTCGCGGAGCATGTTGGCCGCTTCATGCAGCTCTTGCACGTAGGCGTTGCGCTGCCATGTGTTGAAATCGTCGAACCACTGAATCGGGCGATCCAGCGCCTCTGCGCTCAGGCTTGGCAGGCTGTCTTTCAGGACAAATGTACCGCCACCCGATGCGGTTCTGAGGACGCCGAAAGCGTTTCTGGCCAGCTCGCGCCGGTAGTCCTGCCAGGTTCTGATGCGCAGATCGGAGGCGGGAACGCCTTCTCGCGCAAAAGCCTCCTTTAGGTACTGCTTGAGCAGTTCGGTGGGCGTGAACATCAGCCAGCTGTTGGCGTGCGAGACGCCCTGGGTGGTGGCCACCGTCTCAACCAGACGTTGTTCGCCTTCTTCCAGAAAGGCAGTGTCGAACTTCTGGCCGAGACGACGGATCAAGGTTGTCGTCTTACCCGTGCCGGGCGGACCAAGAATCAGCAAGCGCTTGTCGAGGGGAAGGCGAAAAATCTCATCCTGGTACTGATCCAGAACGGGCTGATCGCGCAGCCCCATCTTGGTGATGACGCTGCGGCGTACGCCGTCGATGATGTTGGCCTTAACGGTTTCTTCGGCCAGCAGTTGACCCAGGAGGTCTTCAGTGACTTCTTCTCCGGCAACCTCAGTCAGTAGCGCTCGCAACGACTCGATAGTGAGTGGGCCGAAATGCTCGGCTTCCACCACGGTGTCGCGCGAATCCCAGCCATCGGCCAGCGCGGCGGGGCGGAGTTGGGCGCGCTCCAAGACCTCGACAACGGTGCCATTGGGCAGGGTGAATTCAGCCCCGATCGCCAAAGAGGCCAGACGACCAACTGGGGCGCGATAACTGGCCAGATTCTGAAAACCCGAAACCGGCGTGGTTCGACAGATGTAATAGGTTCGCTCGTCGCCTTCCTCATCCACGACAACGACACGGGCGATCGCAGGCTCAGCCGCCAAAATCTGGTAGCTCTCTCGGTTGGCCTGGCTGATCTGATCCAGTTTCTGGATGGCCGCACTAGACGTCATCGTATTGACGCTCGCCAAGGAATCGGAGCCCAGCGTTCGCCCATCGTGCAGATTGCGTTTTGCAGCTGTAGCGATGCTGTCGAGCTGGGTGAGCGCCTCGCCGGCGACCTGCTCGATGTGTTGCCTGGATTCGGTGGTCAGCTCCATGCTTAGCTCCCACCTGTTCCAGGCTGTTCACCCAGGACAAGAGACACTTCGATCTCGGCATACAGCGCGAGCTGAGCCTTGATTTCGTGGAGCTGCTGAATCAACGAATCGATATCTGCGGCCGATGTCATCTTCATGGGCACTGCGATCGACTTGGTGAGCTTGGCCGGGCCTTTATCACCCGCCTTGGCGCGCTCTTCTTCCATGCGCTGGCGCAGGCGTTCCTGGCCCTGGCGCTGGATGGAGCGCTTGAGCTCTTCGAGGGTACTGTTGATGTCGTAGTCACGCGCCAGCAGTTTCTTGAGTCCGGCCAGGTCCTGGGTCGCGGCCAGGGCGAGGCCATCCAGGCGGTTGACGGCGTTGCCGCGTTCTTCCTGGGTGAGCTCTTCCCATTCGGGGATGCGCTGCAGGTCCTCGACACCTTCTTTCAGGCGCAGCTTCTGCTGGTCGGAGAGCGTGATCACCGCATCGCGCACGCGGCCCTTGAGATGGGTGAGCTGTGAATTGAAGTCGGCGGTGTGTCTGTAGAAGTCCTCTTTGCCCAGGCGCTCTGACAGGGTTCCCAGGTCTTCGGCAAGTTCGCGGCGCAGCTCCCCTGGCACGCCGGTGTCCGGCAAGGCCTCGATGTCGCGGCGATGGGCTTGCAAGTCGCGCAGGGTGGCGTCGAGCCCATTGTCGAGCACGCGCTTTACTTCCTGCGCCCACTTGAGGTTGTCGTAAATGGCGGATGTTTCTGCACCCAACCGCTGCGGTGCGTCGGAAGCATCGGTGAACAGGACGTCGGCAATGTCCTGGTTCAAGGTGCGGATGCGTTCGCTACCCGCCAGCCCAAGGCCACTGAGCTTTTCAGCCAAGGAGCCGTAGTCGTGCTGGAAGCGCGGGAAGTGCTTGGCCGCCGCCTTGCTGATCTCTTGCTCAAGCGGGATCACCATGTCGCCCACCAGTTCGGTGAGCCTTTCAGCGGCACGTCCGAGCGTTTCGATGGACGGGCGCTCGTCGCGCAATGCGACGCCGATCTGCTTGAAGGAGTTGTTGGTCTTGAGCGCGTCGATGGCCTGCTGCCCTGCGGTCGTGACTTCACGCCCGGAGACCTTGAGCTTGATCTCGCCGGCCATGAGCATGGCGGCGATGAGGTAGCGCGTGGTATCCGGTGACCAGCCGAACGGGGCGCTGGCGAAGTCGTCAAGCAGACGCTTGCCATCGACCGTGCCGCGCTTGTCGATGTAGTCGCGGATGCTGATCATCGCCTTGTGGTCGGTCTTGAAGGAGGCGCGACCGGCCACGGTTTGCACCAGGCCGAGCGGGTCGAGCGCGCTGCTGATGGCTGCGGGGTTGGCAACTTTCAGGAATTTTTCGGCGCTGTCGGTGGCGACCCGAACGGGGGCTTCGACATAGCGATCAAACACCTGCCCGGCCACGTCCGAAAGCAGCTTCCTGGCGGCTTCGAGCAGGTCGGCATCGAGCGCCGACACGGCGGTGGCCTGGCCGCGAAAGACAAACGAGCCGGCCTGCAGGGTCTGCTTGATCTTGCTTTGCAGTTGCGTCGCGAGCTTGGCTGCACGGTCGAGCTGGCCGGTGCAGTAGTCCTTGACCTCTTGGTCAGGCTCGTTGCGATGCAGTTCGGCGATGCGCTGGCAGCGATAGATTTCGTTGGCCAGGTCGTCGAGTTCGGAGTTGGCGCGCGCCAGGAGCCCGATGACGTTCTGGCCCACGCGGCCACGGGAATCATCCAGCATCCGGTTCTTGGCGGTGTCGTAGTCGCTGGCGGGCACCAACTCGACAACGGTCTGGATGGTGTTCTGATCACCGGCCAAGCTGGTGATGGCGCCGCCGGCCTGGACTTTCAGGCCCGTGGCGACGGCCATCGTGCCGTGGAGGCTGACGCGGGGTAGCGGATCGAAGGACTCGCGCAGCGCATCGTTGAAGATGCGCTTCACGTCCATGGTGCGTAGCGCAATGGCGCCGCGCTCCTGTTCGATGTCGCGCAGCTTTTCGCTGAGAAAGATGAGGCTGCCGTCTTTCTCACCCAGGGGCACGTACACATCGCCCAGCATTTCTTCCACGGCCTTTCTGACGGGGTCGAGCTGCGAAGGGGCGGTGACGGAGGGGTGCATCAGGCTGGCGACGTTCTGCAGCGTGACCGGCAGGTTGCCGAGGATCTGCAGCACGGCCACCGATTTGGCGATGTCCTGGTGGAGCGGCGAATCCGGAAAGCGGATCTGGACCTTGCCGACCGCCTGGTGGAGGGAGGGAAAGGCGCGACGGATATCCTTTTCCAGTTCGTCGTACAGCGTTACCGTGGTGGCCAGCCAGCCCACCGGCTGATCGGCCATGGCCTTGGTGCCACCTTCACCCTTGAGAACGTCCTGGATCACCTTGATCGCCGAACGCAGGCCGATACCGCCGGTGGACTTGGCGAGCGCACCCAACAGGTGCAGCAGGATGTCGAAGTGTGCCGGCAGGAACGGGTAGAGATTGGTGAAGCTCTCTTTGCTGAAGTCGGCGTCGTAATACTTGGCGTCCTGCAGCTTGGTGTTGTGTCGCAGCGCCTGGCCGTGGGCATCGAACAGCTTGCCAAGCTCCGCCTCACCCGCCGGTGATTTGCCAAGCAGGCGGCGGTAGCAGATCTCCTTGATGTCGCTCGATTCGAGGTCGATCTGGATCGGGAAGCGGTCCTTGAGCTTGTACAGCTTGTCGGAGTTGAGTGCGGCGCGTGGGTCGTCCTCAGTGAGGGTCTGCTGCGCGGTAGAGATGATCCAGGCCCTGCCATCGCCGAGCCGCTTGAGGTTCTTGGCCAGGCCATCGAGGTTGAGGATCAGGTTGTCGCGCGAGGCGACGTACTGCCCGACTTCGTCGACGATGAAAATGAAGTTCTGCTTGCCGCTTTTTTCGCGGACGATGTCGATCATCTCCTGCACGCGCTGGTCTTCGAACTGGAAGAAGCCCTCGGTGCTGGACGAGAAGGACTTGGCCTCCGGGAAGAGTGCCGGGTACATCTCATGGGCGATCTTGGGGATCAGTCCGTCGATGGCCAGGGGGTTGTTTTGCACGCGGGCCCAGGTTGCGCCCGGCAGTGCCTGGGCGATCCGTTCATGGAGCTCAGGCGTGCGGCCATCCTTTTCGACCATGCGCTCGAAGGCCGCGACCTTGAGGTTGCGCGAGTAGCCGGCCCACTGCAGCACTTTGAAATAAAGGACTGTGGAAACATCTTCCATCGTCGCGCCGGCGAGCATTTCACTGGCAAGGTCCAGCATGACCACGGCAGCCGGGAAGCGCTTCGCCACAGTGCTGAGGAGGGCCTTGGTTTGTGGCTTGTGCAGGCGGTCCTGCAGGTAATTGATGAACGGCGTGCCGTCGATGGTGCGTTGGTCGTCGAAGGCCAGGCCGAGGTATTTGGTGAACGAGCTCTTACCGGAGCCGTAGAAGCCTGAGACCCAGACGCCCACCTCGTTTTCGCCGCCGGACTCCATCGCGAGCTGCATGCGATCGAGGAGCTTGCGGAACTGCTCCTCGATGCTCTCGGTGACCACGTATTCGGAGATCTCAGCCTTGAGGCGGACATCAGTCGAGGCGCCATAGGTGATGACCTTCTCGATAGTCCGGTAGATGTCCTTGCTGGGGTCGAAGAGTGAGCGGATGGTCATAGGTTTATCCCAGGGTTCTTTTGTCTATTCAGCCGCCGACGTGGACGGAGCGGTAATTGCCGTCTTCTGGATAAAAGCCGAGAAACTTCAGGCGCGTCTTGCCGGTTCGCACGCCGGGGTACAGAAAAATCGTCGGCACATGAAACTTGCCCTGGAGCTGGCTTTCGATGGCGCCGATGCGCATGAAAGGATGCAGTGCCTCGAGGTCGGTGACCAAGAGTAGCGCGCTCTGCCGGCCTTCGAGCGGCTGCAAGGCCGCCTCCAGCCGCTTCAACAGGCCGTCATCCGCCGTCAGGATATCCGCCAGCGCCTGGTTGGTGCGCGGCCAATCCAGGGGCGCGGCCTTGTCTTCCATCACGCAGAGCGGCCACAAGGGGTCCTCCTTGAGCAGCGCCCAGACCTGCTCGGTGATGGAGAAGGTGTGCACGTCCCAGCCTTCCTGGTGGAGTTTGGCCACCCAGGCAGGCGTTTGCCGCTTGACCTCGAGGATCTGCTCCGGCGGAAAGACGAGGTAGTAGATCGGCTCGAAGCTCGCATGACCGAGCTCACGCCCGTGCCGGATGCGCTCGCGCAATTCGTCGAAATCAGCTTTGAGTGAGGACATCGCAAAGCGCCTCCATGTCTTGTTGTTTCCAGCTGATGCGGATCACGTCGCCAGCCGCCTGGACGATGAGCAACCCCTTCAGCGCGAGTCGTTTGATTTCCTCCAGCACGTCTTCGCGCGCCAGGCCGAAGAGCTGCCAGTCTGCGTGGATCAGCAAAGCGTTGTCACCGACGCCGGAAAAATGCAGATCGTAGGCCAAGTAGGCGGCTACGGCTGGTGAAATACGGAATGGCAGGATGCGGCGGCTCGAACGCAAACCGCGCTCAAGCATTCCGTAGTCGGCGCAGCACCCGGTCAGGTAGGCGGAGACGCGCCGCACTGTCGTCTCAGACCAGCGTTTAACTGTCTTGCCGTCATCGATGCCTCGCTCGACAAAGGCACGGGCGTCTTCATTGGTGATCTGTGTGTATCCACCGGCGTATCGAGCCCAGTAAACGTGGCGCACGAAGTCACCAAGAATGGGATTGGCGCGGCTCGTGAAAACCAGCATGAGCTGCGTCAGATCAACAGTGGAAATTGTTGCCGACAGGCGCTTGAGGTGAGCAGCCGGTGTACCGCCATTGACCAGATAGCGCGGGGCAAAGCATTCAACGACGATGTTGCGGAGCCGGCGTGCCGTGACGGTGGGGAATCGACCCGACTCCAGCGCGACCTGATGCAACTGGTTCGCCGACATGCCGGGCGACCACAGCTCGAGCAACGTCTTGGTCTCGTTGACGAGTCCAAGGCCTGCTTGTAACTGTGTCGTGTAGGGCTTGTTGTCGGCCACGATCAACCCACCAGATATGGATATGTTTTGGCGTCCTGCGTGAACGCCGATAGATAGGCTGCCGCGATGGCGTTCAGGGTGTCGGTGGAATCAATATCCTTGATGCTTCCGACCGCCGTTGGACCCACGCTGGACGCGCCGCCTGTAGCGGCCAATCGCTGCAACGCATCCAGCGCCGCCTCTTTGCCTGGTGGCGTCAGGCTGGCGAGCTCCTCCCCTACGCTGCTTTGCACGATCGCATGCAGGTTTTGCTCGACTTCTTCGGGCAACCGGAACAGGTGGTAGCTACCCACGCTCAGATGCTCGTCGTGCAATCGCCTGGCTGCTTCCAGCACACCGTGGTACTGAGCAAGGCGAGATGTTTTCGAGAAGACCGGCTCCAAAAAGGGCTTGCTGGCTGCCTCATGGAATGCCGTTGGCCACCAGGCGCACTGCGCCCGTTCGCCGAGGAAGCCGATGAGGAGCCTCATTTGCAGTAAGGTGGGTAGGTAGGATTCTTTCATCTCGATTCTCGTCATTCGTTTTGTTCTACCGATGCCTCCGGCTCCGGCAGGGGTGGCCATCGTTCAATCACATTCCGCGCCTGTCCGGGCCGCATCCAAGCGGCACCTACCCCGGGGCGCGGTCGATCGGGGACCAAAGGCCCGGACATGCCAGCACACGCCGGTATCCACCCGTGCAGAGGGCACGATGGTCCGTCCGGACGCAGCACTACTCATCGAGTGGTGGCGGATGGCGACTGGCCGCCTGGCGTGGATCGCCCGGCAGACCGGGGCCAGCACATCCAGCAAGGTAACCGTATGCACAACAAATTCAGGGCACACCCGGCCCTGATCGGGGGAAGACACCTGGCCGCCGCTCCGGATCTTCATCAGGACAGGGCGCCGAGGGCGGCGGTGTAACGGGGCAGCAGGTCTTCCGGACCCTTTACGGTCATGCCCAGGTCGCGCACCAGGCCGTCCTTGAGACCGTAGATCCAGCTATGCACGGTGAGGGGCTGGCCCCGCTTCCAGGCATCCTGGACCACATAGGTCTGGCAGACATTGGTGGCCTGTTCCAGGGCGTTGAGTTCGCAGAGCCGGTCGTGGCGCCGCGCCTCGGGCAGGCTGTCCACCTCGTCCAGGTGCTTCTGGTGCACGTCCTGGACGTGCCGCAACCAGATATCCACCAGCCCGGCCCGCTCCTTGTTGAGCGCCGCCTTGACGCCGCCGCAGCCGTAGTGGCCCACCACCATGATGTGCTTGACCTTGAGCACATCCACGGCAAACTGGATCACCGACAGGCAGTTGAGGTCGGTATGCACCACGACGTTGGCGACGTTACGGTGCACGAACACTTCGCCGGGCAACAGACCGACGATCTGGTTGGCAGGCACGCGCGAATCGGAACAGCCGATCCACAGGTATTCCGGGCTCTGCAGCCGGGAGAGCTTGTCGAAATAGCCCGGGTCGATGGCCTGCATCTGGCGCGACCAGGCCCGGTTGAAGTCGAACAGGTGAAACAGATTCTCGTTGCGCACCTCTTCCTCGGACCAGTTTTCCAGATCGAGGGAGAGGAACATGGTGCCCTCGACCGGGGAATGGTAATAGGCCGGGGCTTCCTGGAACCCCAGTTCCCGGTAGAGTTTCACCGCCATGCGCATGGCAGGCAGGGTATCGAGCATGATGCGCCGGTAGCCTAGTTCCCTGGCGGCGCGGATGGCGGCCAGGGCCAGTTGGGTGCCGATTCCCAGGCCCCGCTCCTCGGGGCTCACATAGAGGCGCTTCATTTCGCACATGCCGTCGGAGAAGGGGCGGATGCCGACACAGCCGGCCGGCCGGCCGTCTACCTGGGCAAAGAACAGGCGGCCCTGGGGGGCGCCGTAGGCACCGGGCAGGGAGGCCATCTCCTGGTCGAAGTTCTGGTAGGAAAGATCCACCCCCAGCCAGGCCGCGTAATTGCGAAAGAACTGGCGCACATGCTCGATGGCGGGATCTTCTTTGGAACGGATGATTTGCAGCTGGATGCCCATGCGTTTCCCTTTGTTTTGGCCGGCCGGGCAAAGATGCCGGACCGGGCCGGTTGCCGTGATTCCTTTTTTGCGCCCGCAAGGATACGTTGAAGCCGGGGCCCTCGGCCAGTCCTGGCCCGACGGCCGCCCGGGCTCGCCCGTCCCATGCCGGGATTTTCCGGGGTCGCGCCCCTTCCTGTGGCAAAATGCAAGGCTTTTCCGCATCCCGCCGCCATGAAAACCGTCCTCCTCGTCATCGGCCTGGTGCTGCTGGCCTTGATCCTCCCCTTTTTCCTGCCCTCGCCGGCCTCCGACGGCAAGGGGGACCCGGACAGCAACCTGCCCTGGCAGATCCAGCTAGATGACCAGGGCAACAGCCGCGTCTTCGGTTTGACCCCCGGGCGCAGCACCCTGGCCCAAGTACGCCAGCGCCTGGGTAACGATATGGACATCGCCATCGTCGCCGGCCCCGGTGAAGTGGGCGATCTGGAGGCTTATTACACCCAGGTTCCCCTGGGTTTTGTGCTGGCCCGCCTGATCCTCACGGCCGACCTGAGCCCGGATGCCATCACCGCCATGCGCGAACGGGCCCTCAAGGCCGAACGCATGGAAAGCAGCACCCGGAAGATCACCCTGCACCCGGACGATCTGGCCGCAGTGGAAAATACCCCGATCCGGGCTTTCAGCCTGATTCCCAACGTGAATCTGGATGAAGCCACGATCATCCAGCGCTTTGGCCAGCCGGTGGAGCGGATTGCCGTGGGCGCCAACCTGACCCATTTCCTCTACCCCCGCCTGGGCCTGGACGTGGTGCTCGACCGCAAAGGCAAGGAATTGCTGCAGTATGTGGCGCCGCGCGATTTCGAGACCCGCATCCGCGCCCCGCTGCGGGCGGCCCAGGCCAAAGCGGTAGCCGACGCGGCCGCCAAAGAGGCTGAGGAAACGGCCAGAAAACCGGCCAATTAAGAACCGGCCAAAGAACCGGCCAAATAAAGAACCGGCCAAATAAAAAAACGGCTAAATAAAGGACCGGCTAAAGAGTCGCCAGCCGCCAAAGAGAGGTCAGCTCCGCCGCCCGCGCCCGGTGCAGGGGATCGTCCGGGTCGCTCGCCTTGGGATGGCGGGGGCGGATGTCGTGCTTGCCTCGCACCTCGAGCCCGGCGGCGGCGATCCAGCCCAGCAGTTCCTCCCGCCGGCGCAGGCCCAGGTGTTCGGCCAGGTCGGAAATGATCAGCCAGCCCTCCCCGCCCGGCTCGAGATGCTCGGCCAGGCCGGCAAGAAAACCCTTCAGCATGCGGCTGTCCGGGTCATAGACCGCGGCTTCGAGGGGAGAACTGGGCCGGGCCGGGAGCCAAGGCGGGTTAGAGACGATCAGCCCCGCCCGCCCCGGAGGAAACAGGTCGGCTGCAAGCAGTTCCACCCGTTCTGCCACCCCCAGCCGCTCCAGATTCTCGTGCGCGCAGGCCAGGGCCCGCGGGCTCGTGTCCGTGGCCACTACTTTCGCCACGCCTCGTCTGGCCAGCAGGGCGGCCAGCACCCCGGTGCCGGTGCCGATGTCGAACGCCACCTGGCATTCCGGCAGCGGCGCCGCCGCCACCAGATCGAGATACTCGCCCCGCAGAGGTGAATAGACGCCGTAGTGGGGATGAATGCGGGCGCCGCCCAGGGCAGCAATTTCCACCCCTTTCTTGCGCCACTCGTGTGCGCTGATGAGGCCCAGCAGCTCGCGCAGGGAGATCACGAAGGCGCCCCGCTCCGGACCCAACACGGCAGCGCAGGCTTCGCCCACCTCCGGCGCCCGGCGTAGCGGAATCCGGTAGCCGGCCTCGACCTGAATCAGCAGCTGGCCCAAAAGCCGGGCGCGCTGCGACTGGGCCAGGCGATGCCGGTGGAAGACCTCCCGGGACGCCAGCTCGGCCTCGGCCTTGCCGCCCGCTTTGCCAGCCTTACCGGGTTTCCTGTCCACCCGCCGGCCCAGGGCCTGGAGCAGTTGCCGGGCGTTGTGGAAATCCCCGCGCCAAAGGAGGGCCGTGCCTTGGGTGACGAGCCGGTAGGCGGCGTCGGCGCTCAGCGTGTCGTCTGCCGGCCGCACGTTCTTTGGCGGCGGCAGGCCGGCTTCGGACTGCCAGGGGGCGCTCAGGGTCTGGCCGGCTTCAAGCCAGAAAATCAGGGGGGCATCATTCATGGGGCAATTCCTCTTCGGTCATCCCTGGCAAAAACCCTGTTGGCCGCAACTTGCGGACAGGGCGGTCCAGCGCAGCGCATACCCGAGGAAGATGCGCTGCGCCAACAGGGAGAAGCCAACATGCGCAAACGCAATGCCAAGGCCACTCCGGTCCAATGGAGATTCGCTCTTCCAAGCTGCCCGACGCAAGCTCGCCTGCATTTGCCTGCATTTGCCTGCATATTTCCTCGCGTTGCAATGTGGCGGCTAGAACGGCAGCTTGCCCTGGGGCTCATCCTGGGCGGCCTCGGCCGTCACCGGCACCAGGGCCCCGCAACGCACGCCCAGCAGGCGAATCCGCTTCTCCAGGGGCACCCGCTTCAGGCACTCCCCTGCCGCCCGCCGTATCACCGCCGCATCCCCTACCGCCACGGGCAGGGTCACGTCCCGGGTCACTGCCTGGAAATCACCGTAGCGCAGCTTGATGCCGATGGTGCGGCTCAGATAGCCCTTCCTGGCCAAGTCCGCCGCCACCCGCTCGCACAGGGCCGTGAACTGGCGCGACAGTTCGGGGCGATCCTGACGCACGTGCAGATCCCGCTCGAAGGTGGTTTCCCGGCTGATGGATTTGGGTTCCCGGCTCGTCACCACCGGGCTATCGTCCACCCCGTTGGCCGCCCGGCGCAGCCAGGCCCCGGTGCCGGCGCCGAAGTGGCGCACCAGGAAATCCTCCGGCGTGGCCGCCAGGGCGCCAATGCTGCCGATGCCCAGCCGCTCCAGCCGGGCCGCCGCCTTGGGGCCGATGCCGTTGATCTTCTTGGGCGCCAGGGGCCAGATGCGGCCGGGAATATCCGCCGCCTCGAGCAAGGTGATGCCGTCGGGTTTGTCCAGGTCGGAGCAGATCTTGGCCAGCAGCTTGTTGGGGGCCACGCCCACCGAACAGCTCAGCCCCGTGGCTTCCAGCACCGCTGCCTTGAGCCGTTGCACCAGGGGCAAGGTGGCCTCCGCGTGGTCGGTGAGGTCGATATAAATCTCGTCGATGCCCCGGTCCTCGATGATGGGAGCGATGGCCGCCACGGCCGCCTTGAAACGGTATGAATAAGCCCGGTAGGCATCGAACTGGGCCGGCAGCAGAATCGCCTCCGGTGCCAGTTGGGCCGACTTCATCAACCCCATGCCGGAAAACACCCCCAAGGCCCGGGCCTCGTAGGTGGAGGTGGTCACCACCCCCCGCCCGGCGTAATCCTTCAGGCGGGCAAAGCGCCGGCTCACATCGGCCAGGGTCTCCGGCGCAGGCACCCGGGCCCCGCCCACCACCACCGCCTGCCCCTTCAGCTCGGGATAAAAACGCAACTCCACGGAAGCAAAAAAGGCGTCCATGTCCAGGTGAGCGATGCGGCGATTGCTGTTCATATGTACAGTATATGGCAGCTTGGCATAGCGGGGAAAGCAGGCCCGCCCTGCCCGCCCTGCATTCGCCATCAGCCCTTCTTCCGTCGCTTCGAGCCTGAACAAAAGCGCCGTCGCTGCCAAAGTTCCACCGTTCCACCTCCTTGCATCCGCCGGGAGGTGCATATTCTGTCCACCTTCCTGTTCTGTCCACCTTCCTCTTTGTCATCGATCGGGGCTTGGCAAACCGGGGGCGACCCTCCAGGGGCTGCTAGAATTGCGATTCCATGTCTGCAACCCCCACATCCCTCCGGGAAGCCGAACTGCTCGCCAGCGTGGCGCGTCTGAACCAGGAACTGGAACACACCCGCGCTCAATTGCAGGAGGCCCGAGGTGCCAACGACAGCATCACCGCCGCCCTCTCGCGCAGCGAGGAACGGCTACGCCTGATCACCGACACCATCCCGGCCCAGATCAGCTATTTCGACAAGAACCAGATCTACCGCTATGCCAACCGGGGCTATTCCGACTGGTTCGGGCTGCCGGAATCGGAAGTGATCGGCTCCCCGATTGCCAAGGTGATCGGGGAAAAGGGCTACAACTCGGTCAAACACTACATTGCCCGGGCCCTGTCCGGAGAAACCATTACCCACGAATACAGCATGCGCCAGAAAGGCAAGCGGGTGAATGCCCGCAGCACCATGGTCCCGGAAATGGGGCCGGACGGGGTACCCGTGGGTTGCTTCGTGTTCTCCTTCGACATCACCGAGGTAAAACGGATGCAGGCGGCCCTGGCCCAGGCCCAGAAGATGGAAGCCATCGGCCAGCTCACCGGAGGCGTAGCCCACGACTTCAACAATCTGCTCACCATCATCATCGGCAACCTCTCCACCTTGAAGGAGAGAAACCCGGGCCGGAACGAAACCGCGGAACTGGCCGAACCCGCACTCCAGGCCGCCCGCCGTGGCGCCCAGCTGGTCCGCAGCCTGCTCTCGTTCTCGCGCCAGCAGCCCCTGAAGCCGGTCGCCGTCAATGTGGGCGAACTGGTGGCGGATCTGGAGACCCTGATCCGCCGCTCCCTGCCTGCCTCCATCCAGTTCAGCACCCGCCTGCCCGCTCATCCCCTGTACTCCCGGGTGGACCCGGGCCAGCTGGAAAGCGCCCTGCTCAACTTTGCCCTCAATGCCCGGGATGCCATGCCCGAAGGGGGACGACTGGTCATGCGGGTCCGCCCCGGCGTCCTGGACGAGACCCGGGCCGAAGAGCACCAACTCCCCGCCGGCCCCTATGTGCTGATCGAAGTCTCGGACACAGGCTGCGGCATGGACGAAGCCACCCGCAGCAAGGTGTTCGAACCCTTCTTCACCACCAAGGGCTTTGGCCAGGGCAGCGGCCTGGGGCTCTCCATGGTTTACGGTTTCGCCCGCCAGTCCGGTGGTTGCGTCAGCGTCAGCAGCAAACCCGGAAAAGGCAGCACCTTCACCCTGCTGCTGCCCCCTGCCCCACCGGGCAGCCTGGAGGAAGCCTTGCCTGAAGAACAGGCCCCGGCAACCGCCGCCCCGGGTGCCCTGGTCCTGCTGGTGGAGGATGAGCCGGATGTGCGCCGGGTCGTGCGCAACCTGCTTCTGGACCTGGGCTACCCGGTGCTGGAGGCGGAAAACGGCAACCAGGCCGCAGAAATCCTCTCCCAGGTCCAGGACATCACCGTACTGCTCACCGATATCATCATGCCCGGTGGCATGAATGGCAGGGAGCTGGCCCGTCTGGCCCAGCAGGAACGGCCCGAACTGCATGTGGTCCTGATGAGCGGCTATGAGGAACAGGCGGCCCTGAGCCAGGCCGATCCCTCCCACCTGCGCCTGCTCGGCAAACCCTTTTCAAAGCGGGAACTGGCCCGCGCCCTGCAATCCTGAGAAGCCCATGAAACCGATGCCCTCCTCCCTCATTTTCATCGTCGAGGACGACCGGGATGTTGCACGGACCATGGAACTGGCCCTGCAAAGCTTTTCCTTCACCACCCAGTGCTGCCGCAACGGGGCGGAGCTGATGCGCCGCCTGCGCACCCAGACTCCGGATCTGTGCATCATCGACCTGGGCCTGCCCGACATGGACGGCATGAACGTCATGCAGCATGTGCGCAGCATCAGTGACTGCGGCATCTTGATCGTGAGCGGACGCACACATGTCAGCGACCGGGTCATGGGCCTGGAACTGGGCGCCGACGACTACATGGTCAAGCCCTTCGAGGCCCGGGAACTGGTGGCCCGCATCCGCAGCATCCTGCGCCGGCGCCAGATCCCGGACCTGTCCAGCCGCCAGCCCAAACCCCCGGTGGCGGAGTTTTCCGGCTGGCACTTCAATCCGGCCAACAACACCCTGAAGGCGCCGGACGGGATGGAGCAGGTGCTCAGCACCGCCGAGGCGGACCTGCTGCGCATCTTCCTGGCCAATCCCAACCGCATCTTGCAGCGGGAACAGCTGCTGGGCAACCGCGAGCAGGCCCCCACCGACCGCAGCATCGACGCCCGGGTTTCCCGCCTGCGGCGCAAACTCGATTGCGAAGGACAGAACAAGGAAATCATCAAGACGGTCTATGGTGCCGGCTACCTGTTCCTCTCCAGCGTCCTCTGGCAAACCGGCACGGAGCCTGACCCCAAGTCCTGACCCCAAGTCCTGACGATTGTCGTTACGCAGTCCCCACCGGACCGGCAGCCCGGATTCGCAAGGAAGACGGATCTCCCATTTACGGGTCCCGCTCCCTTCGACGGGCCGGTTTCAAGCCCCGGCCTTTTTCATTTCAGGCCAGCAGCAACCTTTCCGGCCCCGCGGGCACTACCTGACCGATCACCGACGCATGGATGAAGCCTTGCTGCAGGAAGATGGACAGGACTTCCGTCACGGTTTCTCCGGAGCAGATCACGGCCAGGCCGCCGTTAAACTGCGGGTCCCTCAACAGGGATTGAGCCTGCTGCCGCAGTTCCAGCCCGTTCAGCAGGTCCCGGACCCGGGTCATCGTGGGAATGGCCGCCACCTCCAGGCGCAGGGAAGTTCCGGCCTGCTCCAATTCCTGCAAGGCGCCCAGCAAGCCCTGCCGCCCCACTTCCAGGATCTGATGCACCCCATCCAGACAATCCAGGGCAGGCCCCGGGCTGTTGGGCTGGGCCGCCAGCGCCATCCACTCCTGCAAATCCTGGGGATGGAGTTCGCCCCGGGCCCGGGCAGCCTGATAGAGGCCCTGCCCCAGGGGTTTACCCAGGATCAGCCGGTCCCCCAGCCGCGGCAGGCTGCCATGGGCCAGATTGCGTGGATTGATCTGCCCCAGGGCCAGCAGACCGCAGGACAAGGTGGGGGTCACCTGGACGTGGATGCCGGCAAGCGCCACCCCGGTGTCCTGGCAACAATGGGAAATACCCGCTTTCAGCGCCAGCAGCATGTGGCTGGGAATATCGGGCTCGGGCAGATCGAGCAGCGCCAGGGCCGCCACGGGTCTGGCTCCGGCGGCATAGAGCCCGCCCAGAGCCTGGGCTGCCGCGATGCGCCCAAAAGCAAAAGGCTCCGAAAAGGGAGGCTGACAGGAACGCAGCGTGAATTTCAGGGCCAGGTTTTCAGGCCGGGTATAAACGCCGGCTTGGGGATCACGGGCCACCGCATCGAGAAAATCGGGAGGCGCCCATTCAGGCCCCAGCCGGGACAGCAGCGCCAGCAAATCCTCCTGGCTCAGGAGCGGCGCGGGATCAGGCCGCGTCAAAGCCGGCCTCTTCAATGACCGAACAAAGGTGAGCCCGGCTCAGTTTCTGGCTATCAAAGCTGACCCGGGCCTCGCCGGCCTCCAGGGAAACCTGCACCTGTCCGACGCCCTCCAGGGCCGTGAGCAGGCCGGTGATCGTCTTGACGCAACCTTGGCAACTCATGCCACCTACCTTGATGATCGTGTTTTCCACTCAGGGCTCCTGTTGCAAAAAAATTTGTTTTCCGGCTGCCGGCAGTTTTTTCCGGACCTTTTCCGGACCTTTCCCGGACCTTTCCCGAGGCCCTTCATCGACGCGGCCGCCAGGACTTGAGGCGCAGGGAATTGCTGACCACGGAGACGGAAGACAGGGCCATCGCCGCCCCGGCCAGCACCGGATTGAGAAAGCCCAGGGCGGCCAGGGGAATCCCCAGGACATTGTAGATAAAGGCAAAGAAAAGGTTCTGACGGATCTTGTTCAAGGTGGCATGGGAAAGATCCAGGGCATCGGCCAGGGCCTGCAGGTCGTTGCGCATCAAGGTCACGTCGGCGGTCTTGATGGCGGCATCGGAACCCGCGCCCATGGCAAAACTCACATCCGCCGCCGCCAGGGCCGGGGCGTCATTGATGCCGTCCCCCACCATGCCCACCTGCACGCCTTTTTGCTTCAATTCCAGCACGGCCCGGACCTTGCCTTCGGGCAGGATGCCGGCCTGGAATTCCTCGATGCCCGCCTGCCGGGCAATGGCCCGGGCGGTGCGCGGGTTGTCCCCGGTCAGCATCACCGGGCGCACCCCCTTCTCGATCAGGCGCGCGATGGCGGCCGGGGTGCTGGGCCGCAAGGGATCGGCGATGGCGATCAAACCCAGGAGCCGGGGCGTCTCCCCTGCCTCGGCCAGTGCCACCACGGTCTTGCCCTCTTCTTGCAGCCGGGTGATCTCAAGGTACTGCTCAGAGTGCTGTTCAGGGTACTGCTCAGGGTGCTGCTCGGGGTGCTGCACAGAGTGCCCAGGGTGGGTTTCTTCGGCATTCCCCAGGACCCAGGCCGGGGCGCCCAGGCGCAAGACACGTTCCCCGACCCGCCCGCTCACGCCGCAGCCGGGGTGGGCCTCGAAATCGCTGGCCGCGCTCACCCCCGCGGCTTCCGGCTCGGTCAGGATGGCCCGGGCCAGAGGATGTTCGGAGCCCTGCTCCAGGGCGGCGGCGAGCGCCAGGATCTCCGCCCGCTCGGCCGCGAGCGGCAGCACATCCGTTACCCGGGGCTGCCCCAGGGTCAGGGTGCCGGTCTTGTCGAGGGCCAGGACCTGAACCCGCTCCGCCCGCTCCAGAGCCTGTGCATTACGGATCAGGATGCCGGCCCGGGCGCCCTCGCCCGTGCCCACCATGATCGCCGTGGGGGTGGCGAGACCCAGGGCGCAGGGACAGGCGATCACCAGCACCGCCACCGCATTCACCAGGGCCGTGGCCAGGTCGCCGCCCAAGCCCCACCAGGCCAGGAAGGTGAGAAGGGCGATGCCGCACACCACCGGCACGAAGATGGCGGCCACCCGGTCGGCGAGGCGCTGCACCGGGGCCTTCGAGCCCTGCGCCTCGGCCACCAGGCGGATGATGCCGGCCAGCAGGGTCTGCTCCCCCACCCCGGTCGCCTGGCAGCGCAACCTGCCGGCACCGTTGTGGGTGGCGGCATACACCGGGTCGCCGGCTTTCTTGTTCACCGGCATGCTCTCGCCGGTGAGCATGGCTTCATCCACCGCCGACGCGCCTTCGAGCACCCGGCCATCCACCGGCACCGCCTCGCCGGAGCGCACCACGAACACATCCCCGGGCATCAGGCGCTCTACCGGCACTTCGAGGAGCTGTCCGTCTTGCTCGATGCGGGCCGTGCGGGGCTGCAGGCGGATCAGGGACTCGATCGCCTCCGAGGTGCGCGCCTTGGCCCGGGCTTCGAGCAGCTTGCCGAGCAGCACCAGGGTGATGACCGCCGCGCTGGCTTCGAAATACACATGAAGATGGTCCAGCCCGGCCAGGGTGACCACGGCGGAAAAGCCCCAGGCCATGGAGGTGCCCAGGGCCACCAGCACGTCCATGTTGGCGCCGCCGCCCCGCAGGGCCTTCCAGGCGCCGTCGTAGAAGCGCCAGCCGATCCAGAACTGCACCGGGGTCGCCAGCAAAAGTTGCAGCCCGCGCGGCAATTCGGGATGGCCATGCTCCCCCTGCCCGCCGAACATCAAGAACATCTGGCCCAAGAGGGGCAGGGTCAGCAGGGCGGCGATCCAGAAGCGCCGAAATTCGGCTCGGTAGGCGGCTTCCTTGCCCGCCTTTTCCGCCTCGAAGGATTGACCTTCGAGGCGGGTGGCGGTGAATCCGGCCCGCTCGATGGCGGCCAGCACCTGCGCCTCATCGGCCAGCCCCGGCTGCCAGCGCACCTTGGCCCGTGCGCTGGCCAGATTGACCGTGGCCTGAACCCCGGGCAACTTGTTGAGCACCTTCTCGATCCGGGTCGCGCAGGCGGCGCAGCTCATGCCGCCAATGGCCAGATCCAGGGTCTGGGGCCGCACCTGGAAACCCGCCTTCTCGATCGCCGCCACGACCTGAGCGGCGTCGGTTTCCCCGGTCTTCAAGACGACACCGGCCTTCTCGCTGGCGAAATTGACGCTCGCCTCCACGCCGGGCAGCTTGTTCAGTACCTTCTCGATCCGGGCGGCGCAGGCCGCGCAGCTCATGCCGGCAAGGGGAAGTTCCAGTCGTTTCTCGGTCATGGGGGTCCTGTCAGGGGGGTCCAGTCAGCTTGCTCACACGTTTTGCGCCAATCCCAGCGCGCCATAAAGGCCATAGAGGCCGTAAGCCAGAATCAGGAAACCTGCGAGGGCCCGGACCAGGGGCTTTTGCACCCACTTCCGGAAACGGGCCAGCAGCAGGCCCGCCAGCAGCAGGTTGGGCAGGGTGCCAAGGCCAAAGGCCAGCATCAGCAGGGCGCCCTTCCCCGCCGATCCGGCGCCCAGGGCGGTGGCCAGGGCGCTGTACACCAGGCCGCAGGGCAGCCAGCCCCACAGCAAGCCCAGGGGAAAGGCCCGGGCCACGGTCCGGGCGGGCAAAAAGCGCTTCCCTAGGGGTTGCAGGCGATGCCACAGGCGTTGTCCCAGTTGTTCGGTTAATGCCAGGGCCCGGGTCACGCCGAGCAGGTAGAAGCCCAGGGCCACCAGCATCAGGTTGGCGAATAGCATTAAGACCAGGCGCAGGGGCAATTGTTCCGAGAGGGCCATGCTGCCGGCCCCCAGCGCCCCCACGATGGCCCCGGCCAGGGCGTAGGAAAGGATGCGGCCAAGGTTATAGGCCAGATGCAGGGAGAGACGCGGCGGGCCGCCCAGGGACAGGGCGCCGACGATGCCGCCGCACATGCCGACGCAGTGGGTGCCACCCAGCAGGCCGACCAGGAACAGGGCCAGAAATACCGATTCAGGCATGAAAGATGAACCTCGTTGATCCGCAGCAAAAAGGGCCGGAGAGCCCCGACCCCTGTCCAGCCTGGAGAGACCCGGTCAGATCACCTTGGAATAGCGGGTGCGCTGCCGGTCCGCCCGCAGGTAGCGGTCGAACACCATGGAAATGGCCCGCACCAGCATCCGGCCCGGCGGCTCGACGGTGATCCATTCATCATCCACCCGCACCAGGCCGGCCGCCTGCATTTCCTGCAAGTCATCGAGTTCCGCAGCAAAGTACTTCTTGAAGTCGATCAGATGGGCGCTTTCGATGGATTCGATGGACAGTTCGAAATGGCACATGAGCGCCTGGATGATGGCCCGCCGCAGGATATCATCGGCATTGAGTTCGATGCCGCGGAAGACGGGCAGGATCTGGGCGTCGAGCCGGTCGTAATACTCATCCAGGGTCTTGACGTTCTGGTAGTAGGTAGGCCCCACCTTGCTGATCGAGGAAATGCCGAAGGACAGCATGTCACAATCGGCATGGGTGGAATAGCCCTGGAAGTTCCGGTGTAGCCGCCCCTGGCGCTGGGCCACGGCCAGTTCGTCATCGGGCTTGGCAAAGTGGTCCATGCCGATATAGACATAGCCGGCATCGGTGAGCTTCTTGATCGCCAGGGCAAGGATCTGCAGGCGAGTATCGGCGGTCGGCATGTCCGCCTCGGCAATGCGGCGCTGAGGCTTGAAGAGCGCGGGCAGGTGGGCGTAGTTGTAGATGGAAAGCCGGTCCGGGTCCATGGCGATGACCCGCTCCAGGGTGCGGTTGAAGCCCATCACCGTCTGCCTGGGCAGGCCATAGATGAGGTCGACGGAGATGGACTTGAAGCCGTTGGCCCGGGCGGCGCGGATCACGTTCACCGTTTCCGCTTCGCTCTGGAGGCGGTTGATGGCCTGCTGCACCCCCTCGTCGAAGTCCTGCACCCCGACGCTCATGCGGTTGAAGCCCAGTTCCCCCAAGAGGGCCACCGTGGCCTCATCCACCTTGCGCGGGTCCACCTCGATGGAGAACTCACCCCCGTCGACCAGCGTGAAATGCTTGCGGGTAGCCGCCATCAACTGGCGCATTTCATCATGGGACAGGAAAGTGGGCGTGCCGCCGCCCCAGTGGAGCTGAATCACTTCATGCTCGCCATCCAGGCAGCCGCTCTGAAGGGCTATCTCTTTTTCCATGTATTTCAAATACTTGGCACTGCGGCCATGATCCTTGGTAATGATCTTGTTGCAGGCGCAGTAATAGCAGATGGTATTGCAAAAGGGGATGTGGAAGTATAATGACAGGGGTCGGCTGATGCCGCCGATATTACGTTTGCCCAGCCAGAGCTTTGCCGCCTCGGCATCAAAAGCCTCCACAAAACGGTCTGCAGTGGGGTAAGACGTGTAACGTGGACCATTCACGTCAAAGCGGCGGATGATCTGCGGGTCGAAAACCAGGTTGGCAGTAGAGAAATTCATTGAAACACAGGGCCTTGAGTTGAGCGGATTATGTTTGCGAGCCGGCCTTTTCCGGTTGACATGGATCAAACCCCCCGATAACGGCTTGACGAGGAAAATCGATGTCCCTGAGTCCGGTAGCCAAGGAAATGTCCATTCCGGTCATCAAGACCGCCTGTTCCAACTGCAACCTGCGTGAGCTTTGTCTGCCCTTCGGGCTCTCCGAAGAGGAAATGGCCCGTCTGGACGACCTCATCAATGTCCGGAAGCGGGTCAGACGGGGGGAACATCTGTACCGGACCGGCCAGACTTTCGAATCCATCTTTGCCATTCGCTCCGGCTTTTTCAAGACCGATGTCCTGCTCGAAGATGGCCGCGACCAGGTTACCGGCTTCCAGATGGCGGGCGAACTGCTGGGCCTGGATGGCATCAGCAACGAACAGCATTCCTGCAATGCGGTGGCGCTCGAAGACAGCGAGGTCTGCCACATTCCCTTTTCCCGCCTCGAACAGCTGTCGCGCGAAATCGAGACCCTGCAGCACCATTTCCACAAGGTCATGAGCCGCGAGATCGTGCGCGACCACGGGGTGATGATGCTGCTGGGCACCATGCGCGCCGAGGAACGCCTGGCCGCCTTCTTGCTCAATCTCTCCCAGCGCTTCACCGCCCGGGGCTTTTCCCACGCCGAATTCAACCTGCGCATGACCCGGGAAGAGATTGGCAGTTACCTGGGGCTCAAGCTCGAAACCGTGTCCCGGGCCTTCTCCCGCTTCCAGGAAGAAGGACTGGTTGCCGTACAGCAAAAGCACATCCGCATCCTCGATATCCCCGGCTTGAAGCAGATCATGAGCCATCACAGTCACTGAACCGCAGTCACCGCGCCTGCTCCCGCCCTCATGCAAACCAGGCTGGCGGCTTGATCAGGCCTTGGCCTGCCCTTCCGGCTTGAGGGGCTGGCCCATCTGCACCACCTTCAGGGCCGTGGCCACCAGGGAAGACATGTCCGCCATATTGCCGGGCACGATCAGGGTGTTGCCCGCCTTGGCGAGATTGCCGAAAGCCTCCACATAACGCTCGGCCACTTTCAGATTCACCGCTTCCATTCCCCCGGGTGAGGCAATCGCCCCAGCGACCAGGCGCAGGGCATCGGCCGTCGCCTCCGCCACCAGACGCACCGCCTCGGCCTCGCCCCTGGCCTTGTTGATGGCGGCCGTCATGGCCCCTTCCGACATGGCCACGGCCGCCTGCTTATCCCCCTCGGCCAGATTGATTTCCTTTTGCCGCTCCCCTTCCGACTCGGCAATCTTGGCCCGCTTTTCACGCTCAGCCGTGATCTGGAGCTGCATGGAACGCAATACGGCATCCGGGGGCACGATGTCCTTGATTTCGTAGCGCAGCACCTTTACGCCCCAGGTGGTTCCGGCCTCATCCAGCGCTGCCACCACCGAACGATTGATGGTATCCCGGTCTTCCAGCAGCCGGTCGAGGGCCCGCTTGCCAACCTCGGAACGCAGGGTGGTCTTGGCCAGTTGCTCGATGGCCAGTTCAAAATTGGAGGTGCCATAGGAAGCCTGCCTGGGATCGGTCACCTGGTAATAGAGGATGCCGTCAATCTGCACCTGGGTGTTGTCCTGGGTGATGCAGACCTGGGGATCCACGTCATAAGGGATTTCCTTGAGGGAATGGCGGTAGGCCACCCGGTCCAGGAAGGGCACCAGAAAATGCAGGCCCGCCGTCAGGGTATCCTGATAGCGGCCCAGACGCTCCACCACAAAAGCCGATTGCTGAGGCACCACGCGCACCGACCTGAATACAAAAATCAACGCCACGACCACCAGCACTACGGAAAAAGACAAGCTGCCCATTGCAAACTCCTGTCAAGAATCAAGCCGACGCCCCACCACCAGCAGGGAACCCTCCTGCGCCAACACTACCAGCAAACTGCCCTCCTGAACCGATAAACCATCCTGACCCAGCCGCGCCGGCCACTCGCTACCCCGATACCGAACCCGCAAACACCCCAGCGCATCGGGCGGCACCACCACCTGCACCTCTTGCCCCACCTCTTCAGTCTCCATGGGCAGGGAGCGCTCATGCTTGAGGCGATGCCAGGCCAGCACCGTGCCCGCCACCGAGGCCAGGGCGAAGATGGCAATCTGAGCCGTCAGGCTAGCGGCCGCCAGATAGGCCAGCACGGCCGCCGCCAAGGCGCCGAGACCGGCAAATAGCAAGGCAAAAGTCCCCGTCACCATTTCCAGCGACAGCAGGAGCGCAGCCAGTATCAGCCAGAGCCACATCGTTGACTCCTCAATTGACTCCTCACGCCGGACGGGTCCAGTTTTCGAGATATTCGCGCCAGTGGGGCTGATCCAGGCGGGCCAGTTCCGTCCGGACAAAAGCCTCTTCCGCCAGGGCCGTTTCCCGATCCAGCTCGCCGCGCATCAGGCGGAAACGGTTATAGACCAGGTAGGTATTGACCACATCGGTTTCACAATAGTCGCGTATGGCATCCGCCTGGCCGGCCTGCCAGGCCTCCCAGACCTTGCTGCCCTCCATGCCCAGCTTGCCGGGGAACCCCATCAACCTGGCCAGGTCGTCCAGAGGGGCATTGGCCCGGGCCTGATACATGGCCAGCAGGTCCATCAGGTCCAGATGCCGGGTGTGGTAACGGCTGATGTAGTTGTTCCACTTGAAATCCCGGGAGTCGGCATGGTCGCCATCCCCCAGATCCCAGTAGCGGGGCGCTACGACACGGTGGATCAGGCCGCGATAGTGAAGCACCGGCAGATCGAAGCCACCACCATTCCAGGAAACGATCCTGGGGGTGAATTTCTCGATGCCATCAAAGAAACGCTGAATGATTTCGGCTTCAGACAGGGCCGGAGCCGCCAGGGACCAGACCTTGAAGCTCTCCCCGGCACGCATGACACAGGAAATGGCGACCACCCGCTGCAAATGCAGGGGCAGAAAATCATGGCCCGACTGGGCACGTTTTTGCTGAAAGGCCAGTTCGGCCACTTCGGCGTCGGAAAGCACCGGGTCCAGGCCATGCAGCCGGCGCAGGCCGGCCACATCCGGAATGGTTTCGATATCGAAAACGAGGACGGGGAAACTCACTTCTTCTTCCACTGGCCATTGTCGTCCTGGACCCACCAGCCCGGACGGGCTTTCTCGATCCAGCGGCGACCGAAGGTCCGGGCGATATCGGCCTCCCATTCCGGATGCTGATTGGCGCGGGCGATTTCCCGGTAGAGCGCCGCCCGGTCACGGTTTTCCGCCCCCACCAGATTATTGGCGACGGGGCGCTGAGCCAGGGGAATCGCGGCTGGATCGTGCACCTCCACCTTGCCGTCCCGGGTCAGGCCCAAAGCCCCGGCAGAAAACAGGGGTTCCAGTTGGGCAAAGCGGCTCTGCATGGAGGATTTGAGGCTGTTGATGACAGGCGTGTCCACTTCCAGATTACCTTGGGCCTGGGCTGCCAGGCCGAGGGCCAGCAGGCCCAGCATCAGCCATTTTTTCATGGAGTCACCTTGTTCTGAGGATGAGAAGATCCGGGCTCAGGCAGCGCCTGAGAGCTGGATTGTTGCAGTTGCCAGACTTCGTCGATGATCCGGTCGGCCGCCTTTTCAGCCGCCGCCGCAGGAAAATAGATGTTGATGGTGACACAGGCCGGCAACAGGCCGGCCAGTATCAGGATGAACATCCGGACAGCGAGGGTCTTGTGCATCCAGGGCCTCATTTGATGACGGGAGGTGCGGAGGAACGGATGGCCGCCTGGAGGCGGCTGACCAACTCATTCCAATCGACGTTTCGATTGTACCCGATGACGGTCAGGGCCGGGATGCCGCCCCCTTCGACAATGGCATACCCTCCGTTGCGATCCTCGCCCGCGATCCCCCCCATGTGGCAGACGCCATTTTCCAGACGGCAGGAAAGACCGATGCGACGGTAGCCGAAGTCCTGAAAGAAGCGCAGGAAACTACCCTGCACCGCCGCCATGGCCCCGCCTCCGCCCAGCGCCGTGATGTTCTCCACCGCCTTCTGGCTGATGCGCCGGGGATAACTGCCGGGACTGCTGACAATCCGGGCATCAAAGGCCAGCGGCCGCCACTGGGCGATTTCCAGCTGGCGCAGGTCGGCGTCGATGAAGCCCGTCATCTGGCCGAAGGAGAAGGTCTGGGTCATCTGTCCCAGGTCCAGATGGCGTGCGGTTACATCCGCCAGGATGCGCGGCATGGGGCCAAAGGGGTCGATCAGGCGCAGCTCGGTACAGCTCAGGTTGCCATCAAAGACCTGAATCACCAGGTCTCCCTCCAGGCTGGCCTCACCCCGGGCATAGTGGATGGCCGGTAGATTGGCCGAGAGACGCCCCGTCATGGTCGGCAGATCCAGGGCCCGGGTCAGGGCCTCCAGGGCGAGGGGCTGCACGGAAAGCCCCAGCCGGCCCTGCCAATCTCCGGGTCCGGGCAGATAGGTGAACTTGAAATGGTCGACAACCACCTGAGTCTCGAGCAGGGGAATGTGAAGCGCCTGGCGCAAGGCAAGCTCGCGCCCCTGAAGCCGCAGTGGCACGCGAAAGGCCCCCGTTTCCAGCCGCCCCAGCGCCAGGCGTTCCAGGCGCAACTCCCCTTCCCGGACCTGATCCCGCTGCCACTCCAGCCGTCCGGAGAGCCCTTCCAGGGCCAGCCGCCCACTGTCGAGGACCAGGCCCGCCCCTCGGGGCTCCAGGCTGATCTGCTGCAGGCCACTGCCCTGCCATTTCAGGGCGGCGCCGCCCCGACCGGAGAGGGCCATGCGCGGCAGGCCGCGGCTCTCCAGCCAGGGCCGCAGCAGGACTTCTCCCAAGGTCTGCAGATCGAGGTCGGGCAGGCGTAACTGCCCAGCTTCAAGCGCCTGCCAGCTACCCTGGCCCTGGGCCTCGATTTCGCCCAGACGCGGCCAGTCGAGCACAGCCTCATCGAGTTTCCAGCCGCGTCCATCCACCCGGCCCGCAAAGCGCAGGCGCTGGTTGTCCGCCTCGAGCAACACGGGCTCCTGATAGAGCAGGCCGGCAGACCAGCGGGCCGACCCTTGCACTTGCCAGACCTGGGCCTGGCGCCGCCCCTGAATCTCGAATTGCAACTGCAAGGCTTCTGCTGCCTGGCGGCCATCGGGACTGGAATAGCCCGCCTGGCTCAGGCTCAATCGTGCCTTGAATCGATGCGCATCCCCTTCCAGCTCCCCGTTCAACCGCCCCTGCAGCGCCTTGGCGCGCCAGGACGGCAGCAAGGTGGTCAGCAGCCGGGGGCTGGCATTGTGCAGGCTGAGCTGGGTACGGCCATTGGCCTGATACCGGAACCGCCACATCTCATCCGCTCCCGGTTGCAGCCGCAGCCACCAGTCGCCCCCTTGCTGCTCCAGTTCCAGTGCAATTGCCGCCTGCCCGGGCAGTTGCAGACGGCCCTGATGGCAGCGCCAGCGCCCCGGGGTCAGATCCAGCTGGCCACACTGGAGTCGTACCCGGTTCCAGCGCTGCCCCAGCAGGGCCAGGCTTCCGATCTGCAGTTCCCCCTGGCCTTCGTGCACCTGCAGTTGCAGGGCCTCGATCACGACAAAAGGGTGTTCCAGCCGCGCCAGTTGCAGTTGTAGATCGAGCGGCTCCGGATTCTCGCCATAGGCCGCCCCGGCCAGCAGAATGCCGCCGGCCAGCCACAACCAGATGCCATGGGCCAGGCGTTTCAGGCGGGGAACACGCCAGTGGAGAGATAACGGTCGCCCCGGTCGCAGACGATGGAGACGATCACGGCGTTTTCGAGCCGGTCGGCAAGGCGCAGGGCCACGGCCAGGGCACCGCCCGAGGAGATGCCGGCGAAAATACCCTCTTCCCGCGCCAGGCGCCGGGTCATTTCTTCCGCATCGGTCTGGGCGATGGATTCGAGCTGATCCACCCACTGACGGTCATAGATTCTGGGTAGATAGGCTTCGGGCCACTTGCGGATGCCGGGGATCTGGCTGCCCTCTTCCGGCTGGCAGCCAATCACCCGGATCGCCGGGTTCTGGCCCTTGAGGTAGCGGGAGGTGCCCATGAGGGTGCCGGTCGTCCCCATGCTGGAGACGAAATGAGTGATGCTGCCAGCCGTGTCGCGCCAGATTTCCGGCCCGGTGCCTTCGATGTGGGCGAGCGGATTGTCCGGGTTGGCAAACTGGTCGAGGATGATGCCCTTGCCTTCGGCCCGCATCTTTTCCGCCACATCCCGAGCCAGTTCCATGCCGCCTTCACGGGGCGTCAGCACCAGTTCGGCCCCATAGGCGCGCATGGACTGGCGCCGTTCGACGCTCTGGTTTTCCGGCATCACCAGAATCATCCGGTAGCCGCGCAGGGCCGCCACCATGGCCAGCGCTATGCCGGTATTGCCGGAAGTCGCCTCGATCAGGGTATCGCCGGGCTTGATGTCTCCCCGGGCTTCGGCATGGCGGATCATGGACAGGGCCGGCCGGTCCTTCACGGAACCCGCCGGGTTGTTGCCCTCGAGCTTGAGGAGGATGACGTTGTGGCGGCGGGCATTCTCCAAGCCCGGCAGACGCTGCAGCTGTACCAGAGGCGTGTTGCCGACGAAATCGTCGAGGGTCTTGAACACGGGCTTCATGAACGCGACAGCCAAGCTATGTACTGGGCCACGCCCTCTTCCACCGTGGCAAACGGAGCCACATAACCGGCGCCTCTGAGACGCGTCAGATCGGCCTGGGTGAAGGCCTGGTACTTGCCCTTCAGGGCATCCGGGAAGGCCGTGTATTCGAGCAGGCCCCTGCCCTTGATTTCCTCCAGGCTCAGAACCCCTTCACCTTCCAGCATCCGGCAATTATTGACCACTGCTCGCGCCACGTCATTGAAACTCTGGGCCCGGCCCGTCCCCAGGTTGAAGATGCCGGACTTGTCCGGGTTGTCCAGGAAGAACAGATTGACCTTGGCCACATCGCCGACATAGACGAAATCCCGCTGCTGGCCGCCATCGGGATAGCCGTGCGAGCCCTCGAACAACTTCACCTTGCCTTCGTTCTTGAACTGGTGGAAATGGTGCCAGGCCACGGACGCCATGCGCCCCTTGTGATTTTCCCGGGGGCCATAGACGTTGAAATAGCGCAAGCCCACCACCTGGGAGGAGGTTTCAGGCAGGCGCTGGCGCACGATCTGGTCAAACAGGAACTTGGAATAGCCATAGACGTTGAGGGGCAGCTCGTATGGGCGCTCCTCCTTGAACACGCTGCTGCCCCCGTAGATGGCGGCGGAAGACGCATAGAGGAAGGGCACCTCCTGCTCCAGGCACCAGTCGAGCAGGATCATGGAGTAACGGTAGTTGTTCTCCATCATGTAGCGACCGTCGGTCTCCATGGTGTCGGAGCAGGCGCCCTCATGAAAGAGAGTCTCCACCTCACCATCGAAATGGCCGTGCTGGAGGCGCTGGATGAAGTCTTCCTTGTCCAGGTAGTCGGCAATTTCGCAATCCACCAGATTCTGAAACTTGCTGGCCTTGGACATGTTGTCGACGGCAATGATGCGGGTCACACCCCGTTCGTTCAACGCCTTGACGATGTTGGAACCGATAAATCCGGCCGCACCGGTGACGATGGTATACATGGTCTTCCTTCCTCAATTCAAAGCAGTCTGCAGTTCCTGGCGGGTCACCACGGCGGTGCCCAGTTTGCCTACGACGATGCCCGCCGCCACATTGGCGACATGGATGGCCTCGTCCCAAGGTGCGCCGGCGGCCCGCATCACGGCGAGGGTGGCAATCACCGTGTCACCGGCACCGGAAACATCAAACACTTCCCGGGCCACGGCGGATTCATGCAGGGTCTCGCCGTCGGCAAAGAGGCTCATGCCTTCCTCGCTGCGGGTGACCAGGAGGGCTTCCAGCCCTAGCTCGTCGCGCAGACCGCGGGCCTTCTTTTCGAGCTCGGCTTCGGAGCGCCAGCGCCCCACCACGGCCTGCAGCTCCCCCCGGTTGGGGGTCATCAGCGTCGCTCCCGCGTATTTGGAAAAATCATCGCCCTTGGGGTCGACCAGCACCGGTTTCCCGGCCGCCCGGGCCAGGCGGATCATTTCATCGATGTGGGTCAGCCCGCCCTTGCCATAATCGGACAATACCACCACATCGCAATCCCTCAGGCGACGCTGGAAGTCCTCCAGTTTGGCGCGCAGCACCTCGTGCGAAGGCGTGGTTTCGAAGTCGATGCGCAGCAATTGCTGCTGACGGCCGATGACCCTGAGCTTGACCGTGGTGTCGATGCCCTCGTCCACCTGCAGGCCCGAATCGATGCCCCCCTCCTCCAGCAAACGCTGCAGGCAGCGCCCCGCCTCATCGGGACCCACCACGGACAACAGGGAACAGCGCGCGCCCAGGGAGACAATATTACGGGCGACATTGGCTGCCCCGCCCAGCCGCTCTTCCTGGCGCTCCACCTTGACTACCGGCACCGGCGCCTCGGGAGAAATACGGCTCACCTCGCCAAACCAGTAACGGTCCAGCATCACGTCGCCAACTACCAGCAGGCGCGCCTGTTCCAGCCGTTCGAGTTCCATCATGGCCGCCCGATGGGCTCGTATTCCAGGCCGCTGTCCCGCACCAGCCCGGGATCATAGAGGTTACGGCCATCGAAGAGCACGGGCGTCTTGAGCTTGGCCTTGATGGCGTCGAAATCGGGGCTGCGAAATTCCTTCCACTCGGTGACGATCACCAGGGCATCCACGTTTTCGAGTGCATCCATGGGGTTCCCGGCATAGGTGATGCGGGGATCGTCGCCGAAAATGCGCCGGGTTTCGGGCATGGCGACCGGGTCATAGGCACATACCGTGGCGCCGGCTGCAAACAGGTCGGCAATCAGTTCCCGGCTCGGGGCCTCGCGCATGTCGTCGGTGTTGGGCTTGAAGGCCAGGCCCCAGAGGGCGAAGCGACGGCCCTTCAGCTCTTCGCCGAAGCGGGCTTTGATCTTGGCGGTGAGCACATGTTTCTGGTACTCGTTGGCGGCTTCCACGGCGGTCAGCACCTGCAGGGTCATGCCGGCGTCGTCCTTGGCGGTCTGGATCAATGCCTTGACGTCCTTGGGAAAGCAGGAGCCCCCGTAGCCGCAACCGGGATAGAGGAAGTGATAGCCAATGCGGGGATCGGACCCGATCCCCTGGCGCACGGCCTCGATGTCGGCCCCCAGCTTTTCCGCCAGATTGGCCAGCTCGTTCATGAAGCTGATACGGGTGGCCAACATGGCGTTGGCGGCATACTTGGTCAGTTCGGCGCTCTTCACGTCCATGACGATCAGGCGCTCATGGTTGCGCTGGAAAGGCGCATAGAGGGCGCGCATCAGGTGGATGGCCCGGTCATCCTCGACACCGACGACAATGCGGTCGGGGCGCATGAAGTCCTCGACGGCGGCACCTTCCTTGAGGAATTCCGGGTTGGAGACCACGGCGTAGGGAATCTCCACTCCGCGCTTTTGCAGTTCGGCGGCCACGGTGGCGTTCACCTTGTCGGCGGTGCCCACGGGCACGGTGGATTTATCGACGATCACCTTGTAGTCGGTCATGTGCTTGCCGATGTTGCGGGCGGCGGCCAGCACATATTGCAGGTCGGCGGAGCCGTCCTCATCGGGGGGAGTGCCGACCGCGATGAACTGGATGGTGCCGAAATCCACGGCCTTGTCCACGTCCGTGGTGAAGTGCAGGCGGCCAGCCGCCACATTGCGGCGCACCATTTCCTGCAGGCCCGGTTCGAAAATGGGCAGCCCACCCGCTTCCAGAATGCGGATCTTGTCTGGATCCACGTCCAGACACAACACATCATTACCCACCTCCGCCAGGCAGGTGCCGCTGACCAGGCCCACATACCCGGTCCCAACCACGGTTACTTTCATTGATTATCCTAAAGTGATGAATCGAATTCTTCAGCCCGGCGCGGGGGGTAGGTTTCCCAGCCACCACAGGCGGGGCAACGCCAGTAGAACTGGCGGGCGCGGAAGCCGCAATTATCGCACCGATAGCGGGCCAGCCGACGGGTGTAACCCTGCACGATGGAACGTGCCATCTCCAGATCACCCCGGGTTTCCGGGGCCACCAGAGGCAAGCGTGCCCCGATCAGCTTTTCCAGTCCCAACAAGGAAGGATTGCGCAGCAACTCGGTGCGCACCAGCTTGTAGGCGGCTGCGCTGCCCCCTCCTTCGAGTTCAAGCTGATACACGCTATCGAGCAGATCCAGGGAGGGATAGTGCTCCAGATAGGCGCGCAGCAAGGCCAGGCCTTGCTCGGCCTGGCCCAGACGCCGGTAGGCCTCCAGCAGGCGCTGAGCCACCAGGGAGAGATAGGCCGGGTCCTGCTGTTCGATACGCTGCCAAGCCTCGATGGCCGCCTCCGGGCGGTTCTGCTGTAGCGCCATATCCCCCTGCAGCAGGCTGGCCCGCACACACTTGCGATGTCTTTGGAGGGCTTCGCCCAGATGCTGCTCCACCGCCTCGAAGCGGGAACGCATCAATTCCCCGGTGGCGAGCTCACAATGAAAATGGGCGATTTCCTTGCCAGAGTAAAGATCCGGCAGGCTTCCCGCCACATCGATGGCCTTTTGCCAGTCCTTTTCCACCTGATAGATTTCCAGCAAATAGTGCTGGGCCTCATCCTTCAGGGTGGAGTCCCGCAGCTTGACGAAAACCTCTTCGGCCCGGTCGAGCAAACCGGCCTTGAGATAATCCTGGCCCAACTCGGAAAGGGCCTGCAGGCGCACATCCTCCCCCAGGTCATCCCGCTCCATGAGACTCTGGTGCATGCGGATGGCCCGCTCCGTTTCACCCCGGCGACGGAACAGCCCGCCCAGCGCAAAATGCAGTTCCGCCGTTTGGGAATCGCCCTTGGCAACCTCCAGAAAAGCATCGATCGCCTTGTCCGGCTGCTCATTGAGGAGAAAATTCAAACCTTGAAAGTAGGAGCGGGGCAAGACCCGGGATTCCTGCACCACTTGGCGGATATCCACCCGGGCAGCCATCCAGCCCAAACCAAAAAAGAATGGCAACAGCAGGAGTTGCCAGTACTCCAGTTCCATCAGGTCTCCGAAGGAAGCTTGGGGGCCGCCGTGGCAGACAGCCGCTCCAGATCCCGGCGCAGTGCGGCAGAAACCCGGCGCTCCTTGAACAGCGCCCCGACCACCGCAAGTATCCCCAACAAGATGCCCGCCGCAAAGAAACCGAGCAGCAGCAGTACCAGGGGCAATTGCCAGACCTGCCCAAAGAAAAACTGTAAACGGACCTCCGCTGTGTTCTTCAGCGCGAAGACGAACATGAAGATGAACAGCGACAGACGAATGAGCCAGGTCAGGATGCGCATGGTGAACGAGGGAACTGGGAAAAAGCCCGGGCACAGGAAAAAAGGCGGCAACTTGCGTTGCCGCCCCGAAATCTACCACAGCTCACGGTCTGGCGTGGCGGGTTATCGTTGCTTGGTTATCGTGGCTGGTTATCGTGGCTGGTTATCGTGGCCGATTATCCACCCGCTCGCGCAATTCCTTACCCGCCTTGAAATGAGGCACCCATTTCTCCGGAACCTGAACTTTCTCTCCAGATTTTGGATTACGCCCCATTCTGGGTGGGCGATAGTTGAGAGCAAAGCTGCCGAATCCGCGGATTTCGATGCGATCCCCGGCCGCCAGGGCGGCGGACATCGCATCAAGAATCATCTTGACCGCAAAATCCGCATCCTTCGCCACCAACTGGGGGAAACGAGCCGTCAGCCGGTCAATCAATTCGGATTTGGTCATGCTGAACAAATCTCAACCCTGCTGGTTCAGCTTGGCCTTCAGCAAGGCGCCCAGGTTGGTCGTGCCAGCGGATGCGGCGGAATCGACACTGAACTTCTGCATGGCTTCCGCCTGCTCAGCCTGATCCTTGGCCTTGACGGACAGATTGATGGAACGGGTCTTGCGATCCACGTTGGTCACCATGGCCTCCACCGTATCGCCCACCTTCAGCACCTGAGACAGGTCGTCGATGCGGTCACGGGAGAAATCAGAAGCGCGCAGGTAGCCTTCCACTTCGCCGTCGAGTGCAATCACGGCACCCTTGGCATCCACGGACTTGACGGTGCCGCGGGCGATGGTGTTCTTCTCGTGGGTGGCGATGTAGTTGGTGTAGGGATCACCTTCCATCTGCTTGATGCCCAGGGAGATGCGCTCCTTCTCCACGTCGATGGCCAGCACCAGAGCTTCCACTTCGTCGCCCTTCTTGAAGTTGCGGATCGCTTCTTCGCCGGTGGCATTCCAGGACAGGTCGGACAGATGCACCAGGCCGTCGATGCCGCCGGGCAGGCCGATGAAAATGCCGAAATCGGTGATGGACTTGATGGCGCCGGAAACCTTGTCGCCCTTTTTGTAGTTCTGGCAGAACTCTTCCCAGGGATTGGCCTGACACTGCTTCATGCCCAGGGAGATACGACGGCGGTCTTCGTCGATTTCCAGGATCATGACTTCGACTTCGTCACCCAGCTGCACGACCTTGGAAGGATGGACGTTCTTGTTGGTCCAGTCCATTTCGGAAACGTGGACCAGACCCTCGATGCCTTGTTCGATCTCCACGAAGGCGCCGTAGTCGGTCAGGTTGGTGACCTTGCCGAACAGGCGGGTGCCGGCGGGGTAACGGCGGGCAATGCCCACCCAGGGATCCTCGCCCAGTTGCTTGAGGCCCAGGGAAACGCGATTCTTCTCGGCGTCGAACTTGAGCACTTTGGCTTCCAGCTCGTCGCCCACGGCCAGCACTTCGCTGGGGTGACGCACACGACGCCAGGCCAGGTCGGTGATGTGCAGCAGACCGTCGATACCGCCCAGGTCGACGAAGGCGCCGTAGTCGGTGATGTTCTTGACGATGCCCTTGACGATGGTGCCTTCCTTCAGATTTTCGAGCAGCTTTTCGCGCTCTTCACCCGCGGAAGCCTCCAGCACGGCACGGCGGGACACCACCACGTTGTTGCGCTTGCGGTCGAGCTTGATGACCTTGAATTCGAGGGTCTTGCCTTCGTAGGGGGTGGTGTCCTTGATCGGACGCATGTCCACCAGGGAACCGGGCAAAAAGGCGCGCACGCCGTTGGTCATCACGGTCAGGCCGCCCTTGACCTTGCCGGTGATGGTGCCGGTGACCAGGGAGTTGTCATTCAGGGCCTGCTCCAGGAAGTTCCAGGAGGCGATGCGCTTGGCGCGATCGCGGGACAGACGGGTCTCACCATAGCCGTCTTCCAGCATTTCGATGGCGACCTGAACGAAGTCGCCGACGGCGGCTTCCACTTCGCCCTGATCGTTGAGGAATTCTTCAACGGGGATGTAAGACTCGGATTTCAGGCCGGCGTTGACCACGACAAAGTTCTGGTCGACGCGCACCACCTCGGCGGTGATGACTTCGCCTTGACGCATTTCCTGGCGAGCCAGGCTTTCTTCAAATAGTTGAGCAAAAGATTCCATGAGGGATAAAGCCATTCTTGCTGCAAAGCAGCGGTTAGTTGATGAACACTGCAGGAAAAGACGATCCCGCCAGCACCCCGTTTTCCCCGGACAACCCGGGAAGCTCGGGATGATAGCAGAAAAAAAGTTTATTGATCAAACGGTTATTGCGCCAATATTGCGCCAGTCGAAGGGGGCCGCGGGACCCCGCAAGGAGAGCGGACAGCCCGCCTGGCCAATATAATGTGACAACCCCCTGGCTACCCGGATGCCTTCATGACCATCGCCCCCGTTTTCGTCAAACTTGCCGGCGCCGGCGTCCTCATCCTTGGACTTGCCCTTGGGCTTCGCTATGGCCTGGTGGAACGGGAGGGGTTGGGAACGGCTTGCGCCCAGGTGGAGGATATTCGTTGTAGCCTGCGGCAATGGGTCATCGAAATTTTCACCCACAACCGGCTCGGTTATCTGAGCCTGGGGACGGCCTGTCTGGCCTTGCTGCCCCGGCTGCGTCCTTTGGCCTGGCTGGCCTGGTGCGGCGGACTCATGGGGCTGGTACTCTACTGCTTCGATCTTTCAGCCCCGGCAGCCCTGCTTTCCCTGCTGATATTGGCCAGGACAGGCATGCCCAGCAGCAGACAGAGTGCGGCCCAGCCCTGAGCTTCAGGATTGCCGGGCTCCAGGAGCCAGCGAGCCAGACCACAAGCCACCAGCACGGCGGCCAGCACGCCCTCTTCCAGCCCATCCTCGACCTGGAAGCGCGCGATGGCCAGCAAGGTGGGCAAGGGTAAAAGGTAAAGCGCAAAAGGGAAATCCCGATAACGAGGATCCGCAAACAGCAGGATAGCGACCGTCGCCGCGGCAAACAGCAGCCCCAGGCGTACGCCCCGCAGCCCCTTGCTCCGCCAGCTTCCCGTTTGCCGGACGGAGATCCGGGAACGGCCGCAGGAACCGGGAAGCATGTACCCGAGCACCCATATCATGCCCAGCCAGACCACGCCTCCCGACACCCCCCATTCCCAGGCATCACGATAGGCGACCCGCCCATGCTCCCAGGCCATGAACAGCATGCCCCCCAACCAGGCCCCAGCGATGGCGGCGGCTGGCCGGCTGACGGGACGCTTTCTCCCGCCCAGGCACGCCAGCCCGAGACCCCCCAGCAGGCCGCAAAGACTGGAAAATAGTGGCGCCTGCAGGGACTGGCGCTCGGAGACCGCCCCCTGAAAAGGGAATTTGGCTTGCAAATCAACGTCCAGGATGCCCCAGTAGCCGCCGACAGTGCCTTCCAGCCGGCGCTTCCAGGGTTGATCGATGGCTTCAATCAGGTTGTAGTTCCAACCCCGGACATGGGCTTCATGGACAAAACTGCGAATATAGCGCGCCTGCGCCACGCGCCCCGGACGGGCCGCATTCCGTTGCCGACCCCGGCTTGGCCAGCCCGTCTCGCCGATGAGAACGGGTTTCCCGAAATGCTCGCGTATCCGGTCATGAATTGCAGCAACATGGGGAATGGCCTGTTCTACCGCCACCGGCTCATCCTCCCAGTACGGCAGAATGTGCAGGGTGATGAAATCAACACTTTTGGCCAGGCCCGGATGACGCAACCAGAATTCCCAGACATCGGCATAGGAGACCGGCACCTGGACACGGCGGCGAGCCTCATCCAGCAGGGCTTTCAGCGCGGCTTCCGATTGTTCGCGGCGCAGCATGACCTCATTACCCACGATCAAGCCACGCACCACGTCCGGGTAACGGTTGGCCAGGTCAATGGCGGTTTCCAGTTCCTGGCGGTTGGATTCCGGCTGGTAACCCACCCAGGCCCCCAGCAGAACTTTCAACCCAAGCGCCCTGGCCACATCCGGCACCTGTTCCAGCCCCTGGTTAACCGCATAAATACGCACACAGCGTGTCAGCGGCACAAGGCTCGCCAAGTCAGCCTCGATCTGCTGCCGGGGAATGTATACCGCCGGATCGAGCGGAGTTTGTCCAGGCCGGCGAAAAGGGCTATAGGAGACGCAGTCGAGTTTTTCCCCTGCCGCCAACTGCAGATCCGGCAACATGACAGGACGGATCTGCAACAGGAGCAGCAGCGCCAAAGCGAGGCAGGCCAGCAGATGCAGCAGCAGGAAGCGCTTGCGAAACCGGGGCAAGGAGGCTCGAAGGTTGGGCATGGGCTCACAAGGGTACCGCCCGGGGCAGCGGTTGTCGGCGCGCATTCTACCCCTGCCAGCCCGATGGCGTGATTTCCGGTTCCCGGAAGGCCACGGTACAATGCGGCCTCCCCGCCCGGGTGATGAAACTGGTAGACATAGCGGACTTAAAATCCGCCGGCGCAGGCCTTACGGGTTCAAGTCCCGTCCCGGGCACCACCGAACTTTCCCTGCTTGTCTCCTATCTTCTTATCCGGAAACCGCGCTACGACGTGGCTTTTGTCGCCCCGGCTTCCCTGATTTTTCCGTATCGGAACAAGTGGGGTCGCCTTGACTCCCCGTTTTTCCCACGGCATTCCCCCTGGCCTCGAGCTTTCCCCCGCAAGCGCGGATGGGTGCGCAGATGGGTGCGCAGGTAGGTGTTCCGGGACTCCGGGATGCTCAGGTTTTTCCTGCCAATGGGGATGGCGGAGGCCTGCCAATGGGGATGGCGGAGGCCTGCAACAGAATGGAATATGAAAAAAGGGAAAGCCTCCCGGCCTTCCCTTTTTTTTCTGGAGCGGCAGAAGAGTCTCGAACTCTCGACCTCAACCTTGGCAAGGTTGCGCTCTACCAACTGAGCTACTGCCGCAATTTTTTTGCATTGCCGGGCCGGCACTGCGGCACTGCGGGCACTGCGGGCACTGCGGTATTCCTGGAGCGGGTATTCATGAAGCTGCCATTCCTGATTCCTGGAACTGCCATTCCTGGAGCTGCCATTCCTGGAGCGGCAGAAGAGTCTCGAACTCTCGACCTCAACCTTGGCAAGGTTGCGCTCTACCAACTGAGCTA
>NZ_JBASOH010000039.1:0-29983 GCF_049658005.1 Azovibrio sp.
CCGAAGCCCTGGGCATCAGCCGCCGCATGGTGAGCTACTACCGCACCGCGCACAAAGCCATCCCGCGTTCCATCTGGCTGGCCTGCCTGGGCTGGGAAGCCACGCGCCCGAAGACGAAGATACTGCCGCGCACTTTGCCGACTGCACGCGAGTACGCCGCCGCTCACGCTTGATGGCTGAAGGGTGGTGCTCATTGCGCACCTCCCCAGCAGAAAAACCGTGGTCTGCCCCCTATTTTCTCTTGAAATAAAACAGGCGAGCCCAATATACTGAACTGGCAATTTCGCCAATGGAAAGGATGATCCATGGGACTACTTACGAAGAAGGATCTTGAAGACCGAGGAGCTTACGAATACACTTGGACGACAACCCTAGGAGACAATCCACATATTACCGGGAAGACTGACTCAGGACGGGTTAACCGGAAAGAAGGTTACGAGGTGCTAGACCTTATCAATGATATAGCAAAGAAGTTTGACTTCAGGGATAAGGAGTCTGGTTTCAAACTCGAAGACATGATTCATACTAACACTGACGTGATGCGTGAAAAAGTGAAGGGCTGGATTGTAGCCAACTGGGAAACGTTCAAAGCAAAATAAACACAGCGACCAGTTTGGATTACAACCCCCCCAAACTGGTCGCACCGTTCTTTCTTAGAAAACCATGGTCTGACCCCTATTTTCTCCTTATGATCTTCGATATTGACCTAACATCCTTGCTGGCCGGCGTTTCTTTTACTGCCGTCGGCGGCTGGATCGCATCATTCATCGCTTTTCGGAAAGATGAGCGCGCCATTCAACTTGAACAAGTCACGACGGAACGAACGAAGTGGCGCGGCAAGATGCGCAAACTGTGCGTAGAAATCGCCATCGCTCACGTTGAAAACAAGGCTATAGAAATTCCTACTGCAAAGGTAGCTTCACTAAGAGCACGTCTCGCAACATCTATCAACCCTAAGGACCAAACCCACGACGGTGCAATCTTGGACCACTATGATCGTCTGTTTTCCGGCGAGTCCGACGACCTAAAGATTTTCACCCATCGCGTTGCACTCCTTCTCAAGCATGACTGGGAGAGAGTCAAGTGGGAGTGCACTCCGCTTTACATCAAGCCGTTCAAGCGCTTCTCCAAGAAACAGCGTGAGTGGCGCCAAGAGAATTATCGTAAAACCGAACTTCCTTTAGCCCTCAACAACCACGGGAACTTGTCCGGCAACCTCGCGGATATCACGCAAAACTGACGGGGTGGCGCTGCAATGTCGAAAGACTCAACGCCTTCGATAGACCGGCAGAAGGTACTCTGTATTTCGCCAAACCGAACGAGCTCGACGAACCCAACCCTCTGCCAGCCGGCATCTTTTCTCAACCTTCAGTCAATCAAATCCATGCCGCCGGCACCGCCTCCACCGCCCGCAACCGCTCCTCGGTCAGATTGCTCACCCCACAGTAGCACATTCACCCCCACCATCCCCACCTCAGGCACACCGATCACCTCAATCACCAACGCCTCCGGGTCGCTCACGTGCAGTCAGGTTCCATCCCTCGGCGGCTGCCAGCCGACGGACTCGGCGGTGGTGGGATCCACTGCGCGGGCGAGTCATGGCTTGGGTCTGGCGGTTGGCTTGGATGCGCGTCAAGAAGTAAGTGGGTGTCCCTTGTTTATTGTTCCCAGTGTTGTACCGCTAACTCAACATGCAGATTGCTTTCACGTCTAAATGTTGTTCGATGGATGCAAGGCCCTTTTGCGCCCACCGCCAGCGAGCTAATGGTTGCATGGATGCCGTCGCTCTCAATCTCGAAGGCAACAAAATTATCACGAGCAACCACGTCTATAGGCTGCTGCCTCCCATCCACATCCAACAAAATCACAACGAGCTCTCGAGGCGACGCGGTATCTGATGAGCCCGACGATAGACCTAAACTTGTCATTGCAGTATCCGAAGGCATAGTTAACCGATTGATTAGCAAATGGAACCGTGCCGGATCCATTTGCCTTGCACCAGTCTCCCAATGAGACCACGCTCGGGGAGTGGCGTATACCAGGCCTGCAGCTTCTGCAATTGATAGGCCAAGCCCTAATCGAGTGTTGCGAATAGCCTCAGGGGAAGGGTGTTGAAGTTGACTCATGGGAAACTCCTAGATTGGAACGATGTTCGCAACTATGAACATTGTTCTAGATAGAGTCAATAGCCTAGCTCATGAAAAAAACCTGCCCCTCGTGAGAAGGACAGGGTTTCAGTTTTTACTGTACCCTCAGCTGGGCTGAGGGCTGAGGGCTGAGGGCTAAGGGCTAAGGGACTGGGCGGAAAAAAAGTGACTCCTATTACTTCAGGCGCAATCTTCAGCGGTAGGGGTGTGCGTCCCGGTGGAAATCCACCAGCCGCCCACCCTGTTCGATCAGTACCTGCGCGGCCATAATGCCCTCGCGGGCCATCTCAGCGACGATATCTTTCGCCCGCCACTGGGTCGGAATGATCACCACGTCCGCCGGTGCAGTTTTCAGGGCATCGCGGAACACGATCTCCTGCCCCGTGCCTGGCACAAAGGTGCCGGCCTTGTCCGGGTCGGAATCCACCACCAGCGGAAAGCGCTTGGCGTCCGCGCCAAACTGGTGGATGAAGGCTGCAGCCTTGCCGGTGCCGCCCCAGATGGCGACCCGCTTGCCTTGTGCGGCCAGCTCATCCAGTTGCTGGCGAATCTGTGCACGGCTGGCATCCGCCGCCCGGGCGAATTCAGCCGCCGCTCGGGCACGCTGCTGCATCGCCGCCGGCACGCCCAGCTTTACCAAGGCAAACACCACTTCACCGTCGTAGCCGTGCGCCAGTTCCACCACTTCACCCGCCCGCGCCATCAAGGTGCGGAAGGATTCCGTCGTGAAATGCGAGGTGTGCTCATAGAAAAAGTCGGCCAAGCGGCCGGTCTCGAACACCCGGTCGATACATGGCACCTCGGCGAACAGCCAACAGGGCTTGCCCAGCGCTGCAGCACCCCAGGCCAGCTGTTCCAGCAAACTCGCCGGATGGGTCAGATGTTCCAGCACATGGCGAATCGCCACCGCATCGGGCGCAAAGTCAGCCATATGCTGTAAGGGCTCGAAATAGGCCGCGTGAAACTCCACGCCCCGCCCGGTTTCCGGCGTCGCGTTCGGATCGAAGCCAACAAAGCGCCCCGCACCTTCCCGTGCTTCCGCCAGACCGCGCACAAAGTGTCCTTCACCGCAGCCGATATCCACCACAGTCGGCGCATCTGGCAGTTGCTTCAGCACCAGATCCCGTGTTGTCGCCAGGTGCCCTTTCCAGATGCCGCCCTTGTTGAACATCCGGTTCGGGTTGTTCTGGTAAGGAATGGCGTCGTAGGTGAACGACCGGTTCCAGACATGCGAGCACTTCGGGCACTGCACGAAATCCTGCGGATGCTTCGGCATCGCCTGTGCCGCCTCGGCACTGGCGGGCCAGCCCAGGGTGGCCAGCGTCTGTTCGCCGCCATCAAAAAAAGGCGCAGCCACACCGTGACCGCACACCGGGCACAGCGCCGGCACAAGTTTCTGCTTCATTGACTCACCACTTTCCTGAAATACGTAATCGTCTCTTTCAAGCCATCCTCCAGCGCCACCTTGGGCGTCCAGTCGAGCACCGCCTTGGCCTTGGTGATGTCCGGCTGGCGCTGCATCGGGTCGTCTTGCGGTAACGGACGGAACACCAGCTCGCTTTTTGAGCCGGTCAGGCGCAGCACCGTCTCGGCCAGTTCGCGGATGGTGAATTCCTCCGGGTTGCCCAGATTCATCGGGCCAATCTCCGTGTCCTGATTCATCATCCGCACCATGCCTTCGATCAGATCGTCCACGTAGCAGAACGAACGGGTTTGCTGGCCGTCGCCATAGAGCGTGATCGGCTCGCCCTTGAGCGCCTGCATGATGAAATTGCTCACCACCCGGCCATCGTTGGGGTGCATGCGCGGGCCGTAGGTGTTGAAGATGCGGATCACCCGGATATCCACCTTGGCCTGGCGGTAGTAGTCGAAGCAGAGGGTCTCGGCGCAGCGCTTGCCCTCGTCGTAACACGCCCGTGGGCCGATGGTGTTGACATGGCCCCAGTAGCTTTCCGGCTGCGGGTGCCGCTGTGGGTCGCCATAGACCTCGCTGGTGGAGGCTTGCAGGATGCGCGCCTTGCGTCGCTTGGCCAGCCCCAGCATGTTGATGGCGCCCAGCACCGAAGTCTTGGTGGTGGCGATCGGGTCGTTCTGGTAATGGATCGGGCTCGCGGGGCAGGCCAGGTTGAAGATGCGATCCACCTCCACATAGAGCGGCAGCCACACATCGTGGCGGATCAGCTCGAAGCGCGGATGCGCCAGCAGATGGCGGATATTGTCCTTTCTGCCGGTGTAGAAGTTGTCCACACAGAGCACTTCCTGGCCATCTTTGAGTAGCCGGTCGCAGAGATGCGATCCCAGAAAACCGGCACCGCCGGTCACGAGTGTGGTTGGAGTCATTGCAATCTTTCTTGTTGAGTATCCAGCCAGTGTTGCCACATCCCCCACAGGGCTTCTTCAAAGTGGCGGGCAAAGCGGGGCGCATCGAACAATGGGGAGGCCAGTACTTGTGCGCGCAAGCCTGCCCGCAGCCACGCCAGGGCCGCCACATCGGAGGCAAACTCTACTGCCTTGGTCACATAATCATCCGCATCGCTGGCAATCCAGTGCACCAGGCCGGCATTGTGTGCAATCGTTTCCCCGACATGCGACAAAAAGCAATCACCCCGTTTCGTCAGCACCGGCACGCCCATCCACAAAGCTTCCGCACTGGTCGTGCCACCCGGATACGGGAAAGGATCGAGCGCAATATCCACTCGATGGTAGGCCGCCAGCAGTTCGGCCCGTGGCACAGGGCCTTCCAGCACCAGGCGTTCCGCTGCAACACCCTGTGCGGCAAAACGCTCGATGGTGCGCTGACGCTGCTTGTCATCGGCAAGTTGCTTGGTCTTGAGCAACAGGCGGGCAGTGGGCACCGCCAGCAGCACCTTCGCCCACAAGACCACCACCGCATCATTTATCTTGGCCAGGTTGTTGAAGCAGCCAAACGTAATATATCCAGCCTCCAGTGCCGGCAGCGGTGCAACCTCAATATCCATGGCTGGCGGGCTGAAGCACAGATAGCTTTCAGGCAAGCGCCAGACATGCTCGGTAAAGTGCGCTTCTTCCTCTGGTGGCGTGACGTGGGGATCGCCGAGCAAAAAGTCCATCTGCTCCACGCCTGTCGTGGCGAAATAGCCCAGCCAGCTCGCCTGCACCGGGGCTGGCTTCCAAGCGAACATGGGGAGGCGGTTGTGGCCGGTATGACCGGACAAATCGAGCAGAACATGAATGCCGTCGGCTTCAATCTGCCTGGCTGCCATGGCATCGCTTTTGCCCTGTAGCGGCGTCCAGGCCGTAAAGCAGGCGTGCAAGCGCTCCGTCAATTCGTCCGACTTGGGCTGTGTTGGATAGGCAATCAATTCAATGCGGCTGCGATCGATATGGGGCAGGAAGCTTTCAAGGAAATAGCCTACGGGGTGATTGCGCAAATCACCGGACACCAAACCGACGCGCAAACGCTGTGGCATGTCTGCGTATGCGTGAGACAGGCGCTGCGTCACCTTGCTGCTGGCGATGGCACCATACCGTTTCGCCTCCTCCAGGCGATATGCCGCGGAATGGTGTGCGAGGTAGCTGCATGTGAACAGCAGATCGCTCAGTGTGCTGAGCTTGGTCGGGTTCAGTTCCCATGCTCGACGAATATACGTTTCAGCTTCAGGCAGTTCATCAATGTCTTTGAGAATTCCACCCAAGGCAGCATTGGCTTCCGCAGAGTTTGGCGTTTTGGCGAGCGCCTTGCGGAAATAACTTGCGGCATCCGCCAGACGGCCCAATTTCCGGCAAAGGTTGCCGAGTAATGTCATGCCGGCCTCATGATCGGGGTGGATAGCCAAAATTTTCTGTGCAATCTTCTCGAATTCCTCGGGTGGGCGCTGTAATTCGAGCAACGCTTGTCCCTTGCTTGCAAGGAGCTGCACATGGTTTGGACTGAACGCGAGGGCTTGATCGAAGTATTTCAGCGCTTCTTCCCAGGACTCGGCATCCTTCGCCATGGCCCCCAGGTTATGGGCCACTTCGGCTTGATCAGGCTTCAAACGAAGGGCCGTTTCATAGGCCTGACGGGCCTTTTCCAGGTGGCCGACACCCTGCAACGCGGTACCAAGATTTGTCCAGGCAGCCGGGTTATCCGGCGCAATGGAAACCGCCTTGTCGAGCAAGGCAATGGCAGCCTCATTTTGATAGTTCTGCCGTAGAAACTCGCCCAGACTCACCATGTAACCCACGTTGCCGGGATCTGCCTTCAGTGCTTTTTGCATCGCATCAATGGCACCGGGCAGGTTCCTGGCTGCATGGTGCAGGCTGGCCGCGAGCTGCAAGAACTGCGCCATATGCGGTTTGAGTGCCAGAGCATTTTCGATGTCGGCAAGCGCTCCGGCATTATCCTTGGCCCGCAGACGGATGAGTGCGCGATTGGCCCAGGCTTCGGCGTAGGACGGGCGGGTTTGCAGGGCGCGCTCAACAAGCGGCAGGGCATCGGTGTCACGTTGGTTGGCAATGAGGGCTGCGGCGTGTATCAGCCAGTTTTCTGGATTTTCAGGATCGCTGCGCAGAGCGTGTTCGGTTAAATGCAAGGCGGCGGCGGGCTGATTCTGCTTGAGTGCCAGACGGGCCAGATTGCGCTGCACAGCGGGAAGTTCAGGGGCCAGGATTTGCGCTTGCTCTAACACAGAGGCGGCGCGCTTGTCCTGTTTGTCGAGCAGCAGTACCTGGGACAATAGGGCCATCGCGGAGGCATCATCGGGATGTGCCGCCAGCCATTGATCGAGCCAAGCGATTGCAGCTGGATAGTGGCCGGCTTCACGCGCAGCGATGGCGGGTTCCAGCGGATCAGCGGGCGGAGCGTCAAGAGTGGGGGTTGGTGCCGCAGATTGACCGATGCGGGCTTCAATTTGTTGCAGGGTGGCACCGGCGTGCCCATATTGACGCGCCAGCAAGATGATTTGCTGGGCGTTATCCGCTTGCCCTGCTTGCAGCAGACCGTCGGCATAGCTTGCCCAAAACTGTTCAACCTTTGGATTGACCTCCAGTGCCATCTTGAAAAATGGCAGTGCCGCTTCAGGCTGGCCAACGCCAACGGCGAGAACGCCGAGGTTATGGTTGGCATCGGGATGCGTGGGTGCCACATTCAGGATGGAGCGGTATAACCGTTCAGCCTCTTGTAGTTGCCCAGCACGGTGATGGACTATAGCTTGCTGTAGTGCTTGCTCCAGGGTCCATTTTTTGGTCAGGTTAGTCATTGAGAAAGTACCCCGTGGCCCTTACAACACCTGAAACGAGGTCTGAGCAAAGACCTGGATGCTCTGAGGATTGGTTCTCGTATGACCGAACAACGATTCGTTCTTCAGATAAAAACTACGATTTTCATACCAGACCTTGCCATCCTCGATCTTCGTTACATGTCGCCCTTGCTCATCGCTGGTAAGAAAGTGGCCACTTGTGATGACCGCTGAAATGGTTGCTGGCATCGTTCTTTTTCCTCAATCGACATAGGGGCGGCCATTATAAGCTGCACCCTTGTTAAACCGCCCAGCATGCGGGGCCACGCAGGGTGGTTGGAATGGCAGAGGTAACACAGCCCCCTCGCACATCTCTGGTTTCATCATTTCGAGTTCGGAAAACTGATTGTCTCGCTGCCAGACCAGCGTTGGCCCCTTCACCCTCGCCGGATAAATGACGAGCTTCACGCAGGAAGCTTTGAGCCCCATCGCTTCTTCTGATGACTTGGTGATTACCCCTTCCACTCTTGTGGCCCTTCGCCCCAGACCGGCAGCGACTATGGCCTCTGCTGACGCCACCTCGCTTGGGCGGGACTTACGCCCGCAGGAGTGGGCCCATGCTGGGCGTACAAAGAGTAAGCCGCGGAAAAAATCTTCCTCGGCCTTTTGTTGACGGAATAACGGCTTGCGGAAGCCCCGGGGTTTTTTGTGGACCTGATTTGGCGCAAACGGGGCATGCAAGCCTGGCGGGTGGCGATGCTGCGCTGCGGCAACCAGCGGGACAGGGATTTGTTAGACTATCCAGGATGGAAGGAAGAGAAAGTGCGCAGCCGGCTGAAGCCCCCATGCCGGTGAGCCCAAACCGGTGAGCCCAAACCGGTGAGCCCAGGCCGGTGAGATTGAAAGACGGTGAGATTGAAAGACGGGGAGCCCGAAAGCTGGGAAGCCCGAAAGCTGGGGAGCCCGAAAGCCGGTGGGGGCGGTTCGCTGCAGGATTGATCGTTCCTCGGGTTCCGGTGTCTCGAAACTCCATGATCCGAAGGAGAGCAGCGGAATTGGTTCTGGAAGTCCCGACTGACATGAAGCTGACCGTGACCAAAAATGGAGTTCCATGCGTATCCTGATTGCAGAGGATGACCGGATCATTGCCGATGGGTTATGTCGAACCCTGCGCCAGAGTGGGTATGCCGTGGATTGTGCGGGTAATGGCATGGATGCGGAAAGCGCCCTGCTGACCTATCACTATGATCTGCTGATCCTGGATCTGGGGCTGCCGAAACTGAATGGCCTGGAGGTCCTGCGGCGCCTGCGGGGGCGGAATTCCTTGCTGCCGGTGCTCGTTCTCACCGCCCTCGACAGTACCGTCGATCGGGTCAAGGGGCTGGACCTGGGGGCTGACGACTACATGGGCAAGCCTTTTGATCTGGCCGAGGTGGAGGCTCGGGTGCGGGCACTGACCCGCCGTTCCTCCGGCACGGCCCCGGTCGTGCAGCACGGGGCGCTGAGTTATGACCAGGTGGGGCGGGTGGCGTCTGTCAATGGTCAATCCCTCGATCTTTCGGCCCGGGAGCTGGGCCTGCTCGAGATCATGCTTGCCCGGGTCGGGCGTCTGGTGAGCAAGGATCAGCTGGTGGATCACCTTTGCGGCTGGGGCGAAGAGGTGAGCCACAATGCCATCGAGGTGTATATCCATCGCCTGCGCAAGAAACTGGAGCTGGCAGGGGTCAAAATCGTGACCGTCCGTGGTCTTGGGTATTGCCTTGAAAAACCCGCCGAAGACACGCCGTACCCCGGATAGCCAGCGTTCCCTGTTTGGGGAGATTCTGGACTGGATGCTGGCGCCGCTATTGTTTGTGTGGCCGATCAGCATCGTGCTGACCCATTACTTTGCCAACAATGTGGCGGCGTTTCCTTATGACCAGGCCCTGCGCGAGGATGTCGCCGCCATTTCCCGGCAACTCAAGTTCGTCAATGGCAAGCCGGTCATCAATCTTCCTGGCGCTGCACGGGCCGTGATCCGCTCCGATGAAATCGACTCGGTTTATTTTCATGTGCTGACCCGTAATGGCCGGGTGCTGGCGGGGGACAAGGAGTTTCCCTTGCCTGACCAGAGTCGCCTCGCAGGCGTCGAGCCCGGGGAAATCCATTTCCGTGATGACGAATTGAACGGGCGGGAATTGCGGGTGGCCTATTCCTATCTTCACGATGCCGGAATGCCGCCCGGGAAGTGGGTGCTGGTGGAGGTAGGCGAAACCCTGGAAAAGCGTGCCCAGCTGGCCAACAAGATTATCGCCAGCGTCATCATTCCCCAGTTCATCATCATTCCATTGGCGGTGCTGCTGGTCTGGTTCGGCCTGACCAAGGGCTTGCAACCTTTGACCCGCTTGCGGGAAACCATCGAGGCGCGCCAGTCCGCCGATCTTTCGCCGATCTCGAACCGCCGGGTTCCAGAAGAGCTGGAGCCCCTGATCGGGGCATTCAACGCCATGCTCGAACGCATGAAGCGCAACGTCGATGCCCAGCAGCGTTTCATTGCCGACGCGGCCCACCAGATGCGCACGCCCCTGGCCGGGCTCAAGACTCAGGCCCAACTGGCCTTGCGCGAGTCCAATCCACGGCAGTTGCAAAATTCCCTGCGCCAGATTGCGACCGGAGTCGACCGTGCCTCACGGCTGGTCAACCAGCTGTTGACCCTGGCCCGTACCGAGGCGGGTGATCAGTTGCATCAGCAACAGGATCCGCTCGATCTGGACCAGCTCCTGCGCGAAGTGGTGGGGGACTGGGTGATGCGGGCGGTGGAAGATCGCATCGACCTGGGGTTTGAAACCAGTGGCCCCGCCATCATCCGGGGCAATCCTTTCTTGTTGCGCGAGCTGGTCAATAACCTGATCGACAACGCGCTGCGTTACACCCCGGAGGGCGGTCAGGTGACCTGCCGTGTGGTCGGGCATGGCGATTTTGCCATTCTCGAAGTGGAAGATAGCGGTGTCGGCATCAGCGAGGCACAGTCCGAACGGGTATTCGAACGGTTTTGCCGGGTCGATGACGCCGCGACAGAAGGCAGTGGCCTGGGGCTTGCCATCGTGCGGGAGATTGCCGGGCAGCATCGAGCCTCTGCATCGCTGAGTCCGAATCCCAAGGGCAGAGGCGCCATTGCCCGGGTGATCTTTCCTGCCTGGCATCTGGTGCATCCGGACATTCCGCCAGAGCCGGGAGGGCATGCTGAAAAACCTTGAATTCCATTTGATTCCGCGGTTCTTCTTCCCGCGCGGCGGGTGGGGTCAGTAGAATCCGTTCCCATGAAATCTGCGCGCACCTCGTCCAAGTCTTCTTCCCCCGATTTTCATGATTGCCTGAGCCTCGACCGTCGCCGCCTGCAGGGGTTGTCCCGGGACGCACGTCAATTGCAGGGGGCGCGGCGGGAGCAGGCCGCCGCCGAGTTTGCTGCCCTCCTGGAAAAATCCCGGGCCGCCTTTGCCGCGCGGCGGGCCCGCCTGCCTAGGCCCGAGTTTCAGGCCGATCTGCCGGTCAATGAGAAGCAAGAAGAAATCGCCGCGCTGATCCGTGCCCACCCGGTGGTGATCGTCTGCGGCGAGACCGGCTCCGGCAAGACCACCCAGTTGCCCAAGATCTGCCTCGAACTGGGCCGGGGGGCGGCGGGGCTGATCGGCCACACCCAGCCGCGGCGGCTGGCGGCCCGTGCGGTGGCTGCCCGCCTGGCCCAGGAACTCCACACCCAGGTGGGGGCCGGGGTCGGGGTGAAGATCCGCTTTCAGGACCGGACCTCGCCGGATGCCTGGGTGAAGCTGATGACGGACGGCATCCTGCTCGCGGAAACCCAGACCGACCCGACCCTCTCGGCCTACGACACGATCCTCATCGACGAGGCCCACGAGCGCAGCCTCAACATCGATTTCCTGCTCGGCTATCTGAAGGAAGTGTTGCCGCGCCGCCCCGATCTGAAGCTCATCATCACCTCCGCCACCCTCGATGCGGAGCGCTTCTCCCGGCATTTCGATGGCGCCCCGGTGATCGAGGTGTCCGGCCGCCTGTATCCGGTCGAGCAGCGTTACCGCCCGGTGCAGACCGAGGCGGATGACGACGAGCGGGATCTCTTCGATGCCATCGTCGATGCCTGCGACGAGCTGGCCCGTTCGGGCCCCGGCGACATCCTGGTGTTTTTGCCCGGCGAGCGGGAAATCCGCGAGGCGGCCGAGGCCCTGAGAAAGCGGCATCCGCCGCAGACGGAAATCCTGCCGCTCTTTTCCCGCCTGTCGGGCGCCGAGCAGGACCGCATCTTCAAGCCTTGCGGCGCCCGGCGCATCGTGCTCGCCACCAACGTGGCGGAAACCTCGCTGACCGTGCCCGGCATCCGCTACGTCGTCGATACCGGCCTCGCCCGGGTCAAGCGCTATTCCTACCGCAACAAGGTGGAGCAGTTGCAGATCGAGAAGATCAGCCAGGCGGCGGCCCGGCAGCGGGCCGGGCGCTGCGGCCGGGTGGCGGCCGGAGTGTGCATCCGCCTTTATGACGAGGCGGACTTCAATGCCCGCCCGCCCTTTACCGACCCGGAAATCCTGCGCACCGCGCTGGCCGGGGTGATCCTGCGGATGAAGTCTTTGAAGCTCACCGAGGTGGAGCGCTTTCCCTTTCTCGAAGCGCCACCGCCCAAGGCCATCAGCGACGGCTACACCCTGCTCCAGGAGCTGGGCGCCCTGGACGAGGAGCGCCGCCTCACCGAGGTGGGCCGCACCCTGGCCCGGCTGCCCCTCGACCCGCGCCTCGCCCGCATGATCGTGGCGGCCAAGGCACACGGCTGCCTGCGCGAAGTGCTGGTGATCGCGGCGGCCCTCTCCACCCAGGACCCGCGCGAGCGGCCGCAGGACAAGCAGCAGGCGGCGGATGAAAAGCACCGGCGCATCCTGTTTCCCGGCCAGGGGCAGGGCGGGGGCGAGGAAAAATCCGAGTTCCTCGGCTGGTTGCGGCTTTGGGATTGGTTTGCCCAGGAACTTACGCACAAGAAGTCCACCAAGAAGCTGGTGGAAGTCTGCCACGCCCACTTTCTTTCCTACCTGCGCCTGCGCGAGTGGCGCGAGGTGCACGGCCAGCTCCATGCCCTGGTGGCGGAACTGGGCTGGAAGGAAAACGAGATTCCCGGCCACTATGAGGCCATCCACAAGGCCCTCCTCACCGGCCTGCTCGGTAATTTCGGCTGCAAGTCGGATGAGAGCGGCCATTATCTCGGGGCCCGGGGCATCCGCTACCTGATCCACCCGGCCTCGCCGCTGCAAAAGAAGGCGGGCAAGTGGATCATGGCCGCCGAGATCACCGAGACCACCCGGCTTTACGGCCGCTGCATCGCCCGCATCGAACCCGAATGGCTGGAGGAAGTGGGATCGCACCTCCTCAAGCGGAGCTACTTCGATCCCCACTGGGAAAAGAAGAGCATGCAGGTCGCGGCCTGGGAGCGCACCACCTTGCATGGCGTGGTGATCACCCCCAAGCGGCGCGTCCATTACGGCCCCATGGCGCCGGCCGAGGCGCGGGAAATCTTCATCCGCCAGGCCCTCGTGGGCGGCGAGGTGGAGGAGAGCTACGCCCGGCGCTGGCCCTTCTGGCAGCACAACCAGAAGCTGATCCGGGAAATCGAGAACCTGGAGCACAAGCAGCGCCGCCAGGACGTGCTGGTGGATGACGAGCTGATCTTTGCCTTCTACGACCACCTGATCCCGGCGGACATCCACAACGGCGCCACCTTCGAGCACTGGCGCAAGGAGGCGGAGCGGGAGCAGCCCAAGCTGCTGTTCCTCTCCCGCGCCGACCTGATGCGCCACTCGGCGGCGGGCATCACCACCGAGGCCTTTCCCCATCATCTCAAGCTGGGCGGGGTCGAATACCCGCTCTCCTACCACTTCGAGCCCGGCAGCCCCCGGGACGGGGTGACGCTCACTCTGCCGCTCGCCCAGCTCAACCCGCTCCCCGCCCCCCGGCTGGAGTGGCTGGTGCCGGGACTCCTGAAGGAAAAGCTGGTGCAGCTCATCAAGACCCTGCCGCAGAAGATCCGCGCCAAGCTCGTGCCGGTGCCGGAGTTCGCGGAGGAATTCATCGCCTGGGTCGGCCAGGATGAAAAGCGCATGAGCCAGGGCCTCGTCGCGCCCCTCATCGACTACATCCTCAGCGCCCGGGGCCTCAATGCCCGCGGCTGGGCGCTGACCCCGGATGCCTTCCGGCCCGATGCCCTGCCGGCCCATTTTTCGATGAACATCGTGTTGATCGATGAACATGGCCGGCAGCTCGACATGGGGCGGAACCTCGCCCAGTTGAAAGCCCAGTGGGGCAAGGAAGCGCGCCAGGAGTTCGCCGGGCTGCACGAGACGCCGGCCGACTTGAGCGGCCAGACGGACTGGACCTTCGGAGAATTGCCGGAATGGATGGAAGTGCGGCTCGGCCCCAAAGCCGCCGGCCAGACCGTGCTCGGCTACCCCGCCCTGCACGACGACGAAACGAGCGTCAGCCTCAAGGTTTTCGATGATCAAGAGGAAGCCCTGCGGGTCCATCGCCGCGGCCTCTTGCGCCTCTTCATGCTGCAGTTCAAGGAGCCGCTCAAGTCGTTCGAGAAGAACCTGCCCGGCCTCACCCAGATGGCGATGCAGTACATGAGCCTGGGCTCGCGCGAGGAACTGCAGCGCCAGCTCATCGAGCTAGGCTGCGAGCGCGCCTGCCTGGCCGAGCCCTGGCCGAAGGATGCGGAGAGCTTTCGCGCCCGCTGCGCCGAAGCGAGGCCGCGCCTGGGCCTCTTGCTGCAGGAAATCGCCCGGCTGGTGGGCCAGGTGCTCTGCGAGTGGCAGACCCTCATGAAGAAGCTGCCGGCCTTCAAGGCGCACGCTGCGGCGCTTTCCGACATCGAGGCCCAGGTCAAGCGGCTGATCGGCCCGCGCTTCATCATGGAGACCCCGTTTGAACGGCTGCAACACTTTCCCCGCTACCTGAAGGCCGCCCAGGTGCGGCTCGACAAGCTCAAGGCCGACCCAGCCCGGGATGCGCGGCTATTGGCCGAGTACCAGCCGCTCTGGGCCCAGTATGAACGGCGGGCCTTGCAACTCGCCCGGCAGGGCGCCCATGATCCGCAACTCGAGCAGTTCCGCTGGCTGCTGGAGGAATTGCGGGTTAATCTCTTTGCCCAGGAATTGAAGACCCCGGTGCCGGTGTCGGTCAAACGGCTACAGAAAATGTGGGAAGGAATCCAGTATGGATAAGGTGATTCAGGCGCTGCTGCGCAGTTTTGCGAGTCTGGCCAAGCCGGGGTTGTGGCGCTATCTGCTGGCGCCGGCTTTTTTTTCCCTGCTGCTGTGGCTGGGGCTGGCCTGGTTTGGCCTTGCGAAACTGGTGGCCTGGCTGATCGACAATCCCCCCATGACCCTGCTGGTTTCCTGGGGCCTCGTCTGGCTGGCCCATTTCCTTGCTTACCTGGGGGGCTGGCTGGCGATCTTCGCCCTGGCTTACCTGACCACGGCCTTGCTCGCCGCCGTGTTCGTGCTGCCCTGGCTGCTGCAAAAGGTGGCAGCCCAGGAGTACCCGGAACTGGCGGCTCTGGGCAAGGACAGTTTCGTGGCAGCGCTCTGGAACAGCCTTGCGGCCACGGCCCTGTTCGTCTTTGGCTGGCTGGCGAGCCTGCCCTTTTGGCTGATTCCCGGCCTGGGGTTGATCCTGCCGATGCTGCTGTTGGCCTGGTTCAACCGCCAGACCTTTGCTTTTGATTGCCTGGCGGTTCATGCCACATCGGAGGAGTGGAGCGTCATCCGCCGCCAGCACGCCGTGCCCTTGTTCATGCTCGGCCTGGTTCTGGCCTTGCTGGCCCATGTGCCGGTGCTGGGCTTGCTGGTGCCGGCCTTGTCGGCCCTGGCCTATATTCATTACTGTCTCGAAGCCCTGCGTCAGTTGCGCGGCGGGGCCTTGGTCAGTGTCAGCGCAGTTGCCATTGAAGGAGAGAGTCCTTGAGTTCGCCAACTATTGAAGAAAACCGGGTGTTCGGCGCCGTGATCATCGGCGATGAGATTATTTCGGGCAAACGCCAGGACAAGCACTTTGCCAGGATCGCCGAACTGATGGCCGACCGGGGCCTGCGCCTGTCCTGGGTGCAGTACCTGGGGGATGACCAGAACCGGCTGGCAGAGGTGTTCAAACGCAGCATGGCGGCGGGGGAGGTGGTGTTTTCCTGCGGCGGCATCGGCAATACGCCGGATGACTATACGCGTCAGGCCGTGGCTCAGGCGCTGGGGGTCGGGCTGAGTCTGAGCCCGGAAGCGGAGGCCGCGCTCGAGGCGCGCTTTGGCGACGGGCTGGACGAGGTGAGAAAGTTGCTGGGCACTTTCCCCGATGGCGCGAAGATCATCCCCAATCCCATCAACGGAGTGCCGGGCTTCATGATCCGCGAGCACTACTTCGTCCCGGGCTTTCCCCAGATGGCCCACCCGATGATCGAATGGGTGCTCGATACTTTCTATGCGCAGCTCTTCCACCGTAAGCCGATGGTGGAGAAGGCGCTGCTGCTGACCGGCGAGAAGGCCTATGAATCGGAACTGCTCGACCTGATGCAGCACATCGTGGCGGCTTACCCGGACCTGCGCCTGTTTTCCCTGCCCTCCTTGGTGGGCAAGGAGCGCCGGCATCTGGAATTGGGGGTGGAGGGCGAAGCCTGCCGGGTGGATCAGGCCATGGAGGAAATCCGCCGGGAAGTGGAGCGGCGCGGCATCACCTGGGCCTGGCGGGATTGATCCCGCCGCCCGCATAAAACAACAAAGCAACGACAAAGCAACGACAAAGCAAACGACCAAGACGACAAGACCGACGACAAGGCAAAAGCCCCGGCGCGGACCGGGGCTTTTGCTGGCTTTTGCTGGCAGGAGGCGGATTACTTCTTGGCGATGGCAGCGGCCTTGCTCACGGCGCTGGTCGCCTGGTTGGTGGTGTTGGCCACCACTTGCATATTGGTTTCAGCGATTTCAGCCGCTTGCCTGGCCACGGCGTTCATCTGCTCGAAAGCACGGCCGGAGACATCCAGCGCGGATTTCATGGCCGCGGCGAAGATGTCGCCACCGGGAGCAGACTTGGTCTTGTCCAGGTTGGCAGCGGCTGTCTTGGAGAAATGCTGGTACTGGCTTTCCATGACGGAGGTCACTTCCTTCTGCACGGAAGTCACCAGGTCATATAAATTGCGGGAGTAGTCCATCCACTTTGCCAGGGCAGGCTGCGCCAGGTTGGCGTTCAGCTTGGGGAGTTCGCTGGGGTCCTTGATGGCCAGCAACTGCTGGGTATTGGTCACGGCAGCGTTGAAGAACTCGCGGGAGGCCGCCATGTTCAGGGCAGCCAGGCGTTCCATGCCATTGAAAGAAGCGCGCAGCAAGGCAGTCATCACTTCAGCGTTAGCCTTCTGGGCGGCGGTCAGTTGTTCGATGTTGGGTGTGCTCATGGTTTCCTCCGGGATGTGGATGGTAAAAACCCCCGCCGTAGCGGGGGTTGTGTTGCGGTGCCAGAACTCAGGCAACCTTTTTCTTGGCAGCGGCGGCGGTGGCGCCAACAGCCTTGACCGTGGCGTTGGTGGCGGCAGCGACGTTGGCTTCAGCGATTTCGGACACTTGCTTGGCTGCCTTGTTCATGCTGTCAAAGGCAGAGTTGGCGGCGGCGATGGCGGACTTGACGGCAGCCACAGCGACATCGGAACCGGCGGGAGAAGACTTGGTGGCCTGATCGAGCAGGGAAGCCACTTGCTTCTGGAAGTCGGCGAACTGGCTTTCAATCATCTTGGCGAGCTCTTCCCTGGTCTGGGCGGTGATTTCGTACATGCTGCGGGTGTAGGCCACGGCCTTTTCCACATTGGGTTGGGTCAGGGAGGCTTGCAGGGACATGGCTTCCTGCGGGTCCTTGGCGCCAAGGATGGCCTTGGTGTTGGAGACCGAGTCTTCCAGCACGGAACGGGCGGTGTTCAGGTTCAGGGCAGCGATGCGCTCGGCAGAAGCCAGGGCGGTGTTGGCCAGGGACAGCATGGAATCAACGGCGGCCTTGTTGGCAACGGCGAACTGTTCGGGGGATGTGATCATGGTGAATCTCCTGTAAGAGGTAAATGAGGCATCGCTGCGGTGCACCGCGTTACATGACACGCAGCGATGACACGCATGACACGCAGCGATGCCGCACTGCAACATGGGCTCAATTATAAGGAAGAAGACGCAGATGTCAACTTTTTTCTGTGCGCCGCGCCGGATGAAATTCTGCTTTGCTTACAAGGACTTGTAAGGTTTGTGTAAGTTTTGGTTTGAGTCAGTGCGGATCGGGGAGATCAAGCTCGTCCGTGCGCTTGAGCTCGATGCCGGAGGGGCGGCTGGTGTTTGCGGGAGGCGGCGCTTCCCGGCTCTTGGGCTGGATGATGGCCCGGACGCGGCTGGGCTTTTTCAGGGAACTTTCGCCGGCGGATGCCAGGTAGCGTTCGTCGATGGCGTCGTACCAGATGTATTCACCCTTGATCTGATCTTCCCCGTTTTTCACCCAGGCGCGGTGGAACAGTTCGGCCACTTCGGTGCGGGTATCGTATTCGATGCGTTCGGCCTCGCCTTCGATCCATTCCTCGCTGCCTTCCCGCTTCTGCTTGAAGCGGGCCAGGCCTTTGGGGCCGCCATAGGCAACGCCGCGCTGGAAGCCGTAGGGGTCTTCGGTCACGACGATCTTGTCGGACAGGATCATCAGGGTGCCCTGGGTCAGGATCACGTTGCCTTCCAGAATCTGCACCCCCTTGATGTCGTCGATGGTGACCTTGTCGGCTTCGATCGCGATGGGTTTTTCCCGGTCGGCTCGTTCGGCCCGGGCGGGGGCGGCTCCCAGGGTGGCAAGTACCAGCAGCAGGGCGGGGGCAAGGGACAGGATTCGGATCATGGCGTTGCGGCCTCTCTCGGGGGCTTGTTGAAATATTCGCCGGTAACCTGGGATTGCAGGCTGAACATGCCCAGGTTGTTGTCGACCTGAATGCCGACGCCCTTCATCCAGCTGGCGCCCTGGGTGATCAGGACCGGGTGCTGGTTGAACGCCTGTCCCGCGTCGGGGAGTACGGTGAGTTCCTCGGTGCGCAGCACCAGTTCTGGCCGGTCGGCGAAGGCGGCGCGGGTGATGACGACATTTTCCTGGACCAGTACATGCTTGCCCTCCTGAGTCACCAGGGCTTGCTTGCCGGTGAGGACGACATCCGGCTTCTCCGGCCGGTAGCTGGTCAGCCGGGGGCTGAACACCCGGCTGCTTTCGTTGTCAGGATAGTGTTCCATGTGTGTGGCGACCAGTTTGTACTGGAGTACGCCATCGGGGCCGAAGCGGTGCACCGAGAGATTGTCCACCAGGGTGTCCGGGTCGTGACGGGTCTTGCTGTCGTTCCGGATCAGGGGGACTTGGGTCGCTTGCTCCAGCCAGAAGGAAAGCCCGGCCAGGATGCCCAGGAGCATGAGCGGAAAGTATCGGCTCAGACCTGGGTTCACAACAGGGCTTTGCCGGGCGCGGCTTGCAGATACGGGGCCAGGGCCGCGTCGAGCCGGTCCTGGGCGGCGAGGATGAGTTCGCAGACTTCACGGACAGCACCACGCCCTCCGCCGGCTTCGCTCACGAAAGCCGCCCGGGCCTTGACGGCGGCATGGCTGCTGGCAGGGGCCGCAGAAAAACCACAGGCCTGCATGACGGGCAGGTCTACCACGTCGTCACCCATATAACCGGCGGCCTGCCAGGGGAGTTGCAGTCTGGCCAGCAGCTGGCCGAGGCATTGCAGCTTGTTGTCCGCGCCCTGGTACAGGTGGCGGATACCCAGGTTGGCAGCCCGGGCGCTGACGGCGCCGGAAGTGCGGCCGGTGATGATGGCCAGTTCCACCCCGGCCTTTTGCAGCATCTTCAGACCGTGGCCATCCAGCGTGTTGAAGGCCTTGAATTCACGGCCATCTTCGGTGAAATAGAGGCTGCCATCGGTCATCACGCCATCGATGTCGAAAGCCATCAGTTTGAGCCTTGCGGCGCGGGCCCTTGCATCCATCAGATGACCTTGGCGCGGAAAAGGTCGTGCATGTTGAGGGCACCTTGCAGCCGGTTTTCACGATCGGCGACCAGCAACTGGTTGATGCGATGGCGTTCCATCATTTCCACGGCTTCAACTGCCAGCTTTTCCGGGGCGATGGTATGGGGGTTGGGGTGCATGAGGGTGGCGATGCGGGCCTGACTCAAATCCAGACCCTGGGCAAAGGCGCGGCGCAGGTCGCCGTCGGTGAAGATGCCCAGAATCTTCTGGTCGGGGCCGGTAATGGCCGTCATGCCGAGCCCGCCCCGGCTGATGGCCAGGATGGCTTCGGTCAGTGGCGCATCGGCCGCCACGGCCGGGACATCATCGGGGCCGTGCATGACATCCCGGACATGGGTCAGCAGGCGACGCCCCAGGCTGCCGCCGGGGTGGGACATGGCAAAGTCGGCGGGGCTGAAGCCGCGGGCATCGAGCAAGGCGACCGCCAGCGCATCCCCCAGGGCCAGGGCGGCGGTGGTGCTGGCCGTCGGGGCGAGGTTGAGCGGGCAGGCTTCCTGGCTGACGCCGGAATAGAGGTGGGCATCGGCCTCCCGGGCCAGGCTGGAGGCGGGGGCGCCGGTCATGGCAATGAGTTTGGCGCCCTGGCGTTTGATGGCGGGCAGGATGCGCAGAATTTCGTCCGACTCCCCCGAATTGGAAAGCGCCAGAAAGACATCGGCCCCGGTCACCATGCCTAAATCCCCATGACTGGCTTCGGCCGGGTGCACGAAATAAGCCGGGGTGCCGGTGCTGGCCAGGGTGGCGGCAATCTTGCGGGCGATGTGGCCGGATTTCCCCATGCCGCTGACGATGACGCGACCGGAACTGGCGAGAATCAGGGCGACGCAGCGCACGAAATCCTCGTTCAAGTGGGGAATCAGGGCCAGCAGGGCTTCCGCCTCGATCCGCAGGGTCTGCGCGGCGAGTTCGATGATCCGGGCGGGATCATGGGACGAAGGGGCGGGCTTCTGGAGGCTGCTGCCGACCGGGTGAGGTGTCATGGGGTTCCAGCGCTGATGAGGGTCGCCGATTATAACAAGATCACCTTGGCCCAAGCGGCCCTGGCATTGCCGCCGGGCGCTCAGGTACGCTCTGGCACGCTCTGGCAGAGCGGGCTGGAGGGCGGGGGCTCCCCGGTCGTGGCGTCTGGGCTGGCGCCGACCGGAGGCGTGATGGCGGGGTCAGATGGCTTTACAGATGAGGTAGAGCTGGCTGCCATCGTCCACATAGCCGGTGTCTGAGCTTGCGGTTCTTCTCGCGGCCGCATTCAGGGCGGCTTTTGCCCCACGAATGCTGCCCGTGTTGGGAGCGCCGTCATCCAGCTGTGCATCGATGGAGCTGGCAATTTTTGCGGGCAGATTGCTGGTGCAGATCACATGGCCTGGTAGCCCGAAGGCACCGGCCTGGATGCCGGTGAAGCCCCCCACGGCATTTTGCGGCATCTCCGCGCTGCTGCCTGCTCCCGTGACCAGACCGGCCGAACGCAGATGTTGCCAGAGCAGCGTTGATTCATTTTCGCCGGTACAGCTTGCTCCGCTACCCGTCGTGGCGGCGGCCGTGCCGTTGTAGGTGCCGCAAATCACGCCGTTGCCGTCGCCGCCATGGACACCCGCCCAGCGGGGCGTTGCAGCGGCCTTTTCGTCTCCGGGCAGGGCACGATAGCGATCCTGGTAAGCATAAATCGCGGCCGGGATACCGTTCAGGTCATTGATGACATTCTTGATCCTGGCTTGCGTGATCAATTCCTGCCCCTTTAGCACGCCGCCGAGCAAAAGGCCGATGATGACCAGCACGATGGCGATTTCCACCAGGGTGAAGCCGGATTGGTTGCGGGTTTTCATGATGGACTCCTGTGTCAAAAGTTTTACGATCGTTCCCTGGCAGGGTTCATGCCTGAAAGACAGGGCAAAAGGCCCGGACAGCACCTGATTATCTCCCCGCCGCAGCTCGAAGGTGAGCGGTGGGGGCGGTGGGGGGCGGTAAGTGAGCGGCGGGGAGCAGGGGCGGGTCGTCATAGCAGGCGTCCGGAGGCGATGAGGCGGCTGATCAGGGTGGGGCGTGCGAGCCAATGCAGCAGATCATCGAAGTCGTTGCTGGGTGGGTTGGCCTGATAAATGGCGTTTGTCGCTGCAAAGCTGGCATTGCCGCCATCGGCTCGCTGGTTGGGGCCGAACGAGTAGAAAATGGCGATGGGCCGCTCCAAGGTGGTGGTGAGGGGGTCGCCGGCTGCATTTTTGACCAGCAGGCTGTCGCTGCCGAAGTGGGTGGCCAGGGTGATGGGGCTGGTACTGGCGGCAAAGTTGCGATCGACCCGGTAGCGCCAGCGTTGTTCCCAGGGGTCCTTTTCCTGCAGGCCCAGGGATTTGAAGGGCAGAAAGCCTTCCTGGGCAGGGGCGTTGCAAGTGGATTCCGCCTCGCCGTAACCGGCGGTGGCGGGGTCCGTGTCGGTATCCGGGCAGGGCAGGTGGCCGTGGATGGCGGCAAAACCCAGGAGCGCCTCGCGGATCTCGGCCAGCCCGGTTTCTGCCTGGCGCAGTTGCTGCACCCCGCGCTGCGCCGCAAGTGGAAAGATCAGCCCGCCCACCAAAAGGGAGAGGATGATCATGACCACGGCCAGTTCCGTGAGGGAGAAGCCTCGTTGCGAGGTGTTCAGCGGCATGTTTCGAGGGACTGAATCGCGGCCTGGCAGGCGGCTGGGTTGAGGGAGTCCAGGCAGGGCGGGCTGATGAAGCGGGTGGCGGCATCCTGGCAGGCGCAGCCGGCCAGTTTGGCCTGGGCCTGGAGGCAGGCGGGCAGGACGCTGCCGCCGGTATGGCAGAGATTGCCGTGGCCGGCGATGCGGGCCAGCAGTTTGCCGGACTCCTGCTCACAGTCCGGATTGCCACAATTGGGCACCAGCTTGAAGCCCGGTGAGGTGGCGGTGGGGCCCTTCAGGCAGGCGATCTGGTCATTGCCGGCCAACTCCAGTTCGTTACGTTTGCCCTGCACGGCGAGCAGATTTTTCCCCTCCAGATAATTTTCCGGATTCATGCGCTCGCTGCTGCTGTTGCGGCTCTGGCCGGGTAGCGGAGCCCCGGCAAAGATCAGGGCGGCGGCATAGGCCTGGCCGTTGATCTCGAGGCACTGGCCGGGCTCCTGTTCGCAATCGGCGGCATCCTGGGTGGCGGGCGTAAAGCCGGGGGCCACGACATAGAACAGGTGATCCTTCCACTTTTCCCACCAGCCATCCGGGCTGTCCTGGTGCGTGGCGCCGTCATCTGGCGTGGGATACCCTGCCACCGCCAGAAATTCCGGGCAGTTGTCGCTGCGCAGCAGGCGGCAGGCGGCATGGCTGAGGTTGGTGGAGGGGCAATGGCCGAGGCTGCCCAGCGTGCTCTGCAGGACCTGCTGCGAGCGGCCCACGGCAAAGGGCGGGCGGCCGGCGCTCAAGTTGCTCCGGTCGGCGAAATTTACATTCGTGAACTTGTCCGGGGCGCTGCCGCCGAGGCTCGCGGGCGCCGCCCAGGGCAGGCGGTTCCAGCGGTTCATGTCGCCGAAGCGGGCCAGGCAGCTGGCGACCCGCTGGGTCAGGGCGGCCGGCGCATTGTTGCCACTGTAGTTTGCATCGAACAGGGCGAGCTGAGGCTGCGGGCGGCGGGCGATGCGCCGTTCGAAAATTTCCTCGCGGCGGATCCAGAGCATGCGGTCGTTGAAGGAGGGGCCGGGGGGGCCGGCGATAAGCCGGGTCAGACCCTCGGCGCTGCGGTCGGGGGTGCTGTTGTCGATGCCTTGCCGTCCCTCCAGGAATTGCCGGGCATCGTAATCGAGCCGGCATTCCCCACCCTGATGCGAGCGGTTTTGTCCGGGCAGGGCGGGGCCGGGCGCGAACAGGACGGCGACGGGGCGGGTTTCTGGCGTACTCCCGGCGATTTCGAGCGTGCCATCGGCGTTGTAAATCTGGAACTGGCCGGGAATGTCCGGGTTCACCAGGTCGGCCTTGGGGTTGGCCTTGTAATTTCCCGAGACGGCGTACCAGAGGCATTCGCCGCTGCCGTCCCGGGGCGGCGGAATGCCCAGGCTGCGCCAGGGAAAGTGGCCGATCACCGTGACGCCCTTGGCGCCGCAGGTGCCGGCCTCCGCGCCTTCGTTGCCCAGCGCACTGCCGGTGTCCGGGCAGGGGAGATGGCCGGGTACGAAAGCCGTCCGTGGCGGGGCGCCGCGCTGGGTGTATTCCGGGTAGGCGGCGGCGTAGCCCAGTAGCGCTTCCTTGGCCTCGGCAAGGGCCCGGTCGGTGGCTTTGTCCCGCGCCGAAAAGGCGGCGGCGCGGGTGGCGGGCCGTTGCAACAGCCAGGTCAGCCCGCCCAGGATCAGGGCCAGGAGCAGGATCAGCAGGGCGGCGCCGGATTGACGATGCATGACGTGTCCGTTCCCTTTACGGGCGCCGGCTGCCGCGTGCTGGATGCACGGTAATCTTGCCGCCTTGCTGCCATCCGGCGCCGGGGGGGTTTGGCGCCGGGGGGAGCGACCCCACTTCGATCCTGCCCGCGGCCGGGACCTGCTGAGGGATGCCATTGATCCACAGGGTGGTCGGCCCCTGGCTGCGCTGCACGAGGCCCTGGTAACGCGGTGCGGAGTCGTCTGTCCCGGCGTAGCGGTATTTTTCGGCATCGAGTTGGGCCCGTTCCGCCGGGGTGAAGAAGAGCCGCCCCGGCGCCCCGGCAAAGAGCGGCGGGGCGGCGAGCATCAAAAGACCCAGCAGGCCAAAGTGGCCAAGGCGGCCAAGGATGAAGGGATGCTTCATGGCGGCGAGGCTCCGGGTAGCTCGGCCGTGATCCAGTCGAGCTGACAATCCACCTCGATATTGGGGCCGGGACGCAGCGGCGGATCCGGGTTCGCGGCGCGGCCAAGGTCGCAGGCCCGGATCAGGATCAGGGCCTTGCCGTAGGCAAAAAGAGGCTGGAGGAAAGACTCCAGTTCCATTTCATGATCGAGGCCGAGATGCAGGTTCATCCGGCTCACCCGGAAATGCGGGCTGCCATTTTCCAGCGGGCGCTGCGGCTCGATTTCGTAATGCAGGACGGGAATCGCCAGCCGGGTGCGGCTCTGGCGCAGCAGTTCCACCCATTCCAGGCGGTTTTCGGGGGTGAGGAAGCCTTGCTGCGCCAGTTCCTGAAGGCGCAGGCGAAATTGGCGCAGTCCGGCCGCCTGTTCCCTGGCTTCCTGCAGACGGGCTTCGATCTGCTGCAATCGGGCGGCGCTCTGGCTTTGGGTCTGCCCTGCCCTCGTGCTTTCCCGGCTGCCCCACCCGGCAGCGCCCAGGCCGCTGAGCGCGAGCAGCACGGCGAGCCCCAGGGCCGGCCAGAGGCGGGCGAAGTCGTGGGCTTGCCGTTTCATGACGTGGGCTTCCCATAGAGACGCAGCTTGAAATCGGGAGCCGGGGCAGTGTCCTGGTCCAGATCGCTACCGCGCAAGGGTTTGTCCGGGCCGAAGTCCACCGGCTGGGTCAGGATTTCGGTGCGGATGCCCTGATTGCCAAGCGCGCGCAGCAATTGCTCGAAGCGGCTCATCAGCAGGCGCGGTTCCGTGGCGGGCAGGCGGCCTTCCACGGCCAGGGTGCTGCCTGCCCGGCCGCTTTCCCAATGCAGCTTCTCGAGTTGGGCGGCGGGAACGGCATCGAGGGCATGGCTGAGTTCGCCGAGGGTCCGCATCGGGCTGTCCTGCTGGCGCTGCAATTCGTCGTAACGGGTGAGCAAGAGGCGCAGGCTTTCCGGGTCCTGGGCCGGGCCGGAAACTTCCCGGGCGAGGTTCGCGTACTCGGCTTCATGGCTTGCGGCCTCGGCATCGAGGCGGGCGGTTTGTTCTTCTCGCTCGCTGGCGATCTGCCATGCCCTGCCCATCCACAGCATGCCGCTCAGGAAGATGACAAGGCCGGCGGCGATGAGTCCGGACCGGATACGGGCCGCCTCATGATCGCGGCAAAGGGCCACCGGCGCGAACTGCGGGCGAGGCCGGCGGCGGGCAAGGAGGGAGAGGAACAGGGCATCGGCATCGCTGTCCGGGCGCAGCTCCAGCCGCTCGGCGGCGCTAAAGAGATCCTCGACCTGAAAGCAGAGGGCGCCCTGATCCGGGCAGGCGGCCCGCACGGCTTCGACGGCCTGGGGTGGCAGCAGGGGGCAGACGGTCAGGCGCTCGTCCCGGTCGATCCAGCCCTGGCTAGAGAGATAGCGGTGCAGCTTGTGGGCTTCGCTGGCGATGCCGGCGGCCAATTCGGCAAGGCTGCCATCGGGAAGCCGCGTCAGGCGGGAGAACACAGCCTCTCCTTCTTGCACCAGGCTTTCCCGCAGGCCCTGGGGGTGCAGGGTGAGGATCAGGCAGCGCTCCCGGGGCAGCCCCAGCTGACGGCAGAGGCGGCCGGTGAGCTGGGCAATGCCATAGAGGCCGGCAAAGCGCACCCGGGCGGCGCGGATCGCTGCGAGCCAGGGCTCGACCAGGGCCGGCCGGGTCAGGGCGGCGAGCAGCACCCGCTCTTCCTTGCGGTGGCTGTGCCGATGTCCAAGGGACTGGGCCAGGGTCAGGGGGGTGCCGCCGAACTGCCGGGCGAGCTTGCGTTCCAGCACGGCCTGCCGGTCGCGGCCGCGCAGGTAGGGCAGGGTTTCCACCTGAAAGCCCTCTTCGGACAGGTTGGCCAGGAGGCTCAGTTCCGTATCCGGGTGGGCGGCGAGCCAAGCCTGGAAGGCGGCCTGGCCGGCCTCGTCCTGGCTAAAGCGCTGCACTTCCCCGAGGCGGGACGGGGGGCCGCTGAACAAGGTGAGTTCGCTGGCGTCCAGGAGCAGCAGGTGGCGGCTAGGCATGCTTCAAACCTTCAAACCTTTGGGCATTCAAACCTTTGGACCTCAGAACCTGAGCGCGCTGATGACGTCGTAGATCGGCCCCAGCACCGCGAGCATGATCCAGCCCAGCAGGGCGCCGAGGACCAGGGTGAGCAGGGGTTCGATCAGGGCCTGGGCGCGGTTCACGGATTCCTGCACGTCCCGGTTGTAGAAATAGCTGACATTGAGGAGTGCTGTGTCCAGTTCGCCGGTGCTCTCGCCGATGCGGATCATGCGCACCACCAGGGGCGGGAACAGGCCGGTGTCCTGGAAGGCGGCGGCCATGTTGCGACCCTCGCGGATGGCCTGTCCGGTTTCCTCCAGGGCGCGGCGCACGAGGCGGTTGCCCACCACCTCACGCGTGGTGTGCAGCGCTTCCAGCACCGGGATGCCGGCGGCATAGAGCATGGCAAAGGTGCTGGCAAAGCGGGACAGGATGATTTTCCTGAGAATGTCGCCGAGCAGCGGCAAACGCAGCTTCAGGGCATCGAAGCGGCGGCGGGCAAGGGGATTGGTGCGCAGCAAGAAGACCAGGGTGCTCAGGCCGCCAGCAATGATCAGCAGGGGGATGTACCAGTAATTCACCAGCAGGTCCGAGATCAGGAACAGGGCGCGGGTGTGGGCCGGCAGGGCCTGACCCATGTTGGTTACGAACATTTTCAGCTGCGGCACCATGTAGATCATCAGGAACACGGTGGCGGACAGGACGATGGTGCCGACGAAGGCCGGGTAGATCAAGAGATGCCGGGTGTGGGTGATGAGCTCGTCTTCCCACTTCAGGGCGGCAGTGAGTTTGTTCAGCACCAGGGGCAGGTCTCCCGAAACTTCGCCGGCGCGGATCAGGCTGATGAATACCCGGTCGAACAGGGCCGGGTGGGCGGCCATGGACTGAGACAGGGTCTGGCCGCCGTCGATGTTTTCCACCAGATTGGCGGTGATTTCCCCGATGCGGGGATGTTCGAGGGAATCGCGCAGGTCGGAGAGGGCCTCCCGCAGGGGCACCCCGGCCCGGGTCAGCTGCTCGAGCTGGAAGCAGAAGTTGATGAGTTCCTGACGCGGCACGCCGGATAGTCCCGGCAGGAAGCGGCGGGTCATCGGTTTTTCCTGCACCAGATCCAGGCCCATGTGCTTCAGGCGCATTTCCAGATCCACCGGGTTGCTCGCTGCCATGCGCCCATTCACCCGGCGGCCATCGGCGTTGACGGAAGAGTAGTGATACAGCATGGCTACATCCTGTCGGTCAGGTCCACCACCCGGCCCAGTTCTGCCAGGGAGGTGGTGCCGGCCAGTACCCGGGCGATGCCATCTTCGGCCAGGGGGAAAAAACCCCGGCTGCGGGCGTGTTTGAGCATTTGGCTGCGGTTGGCCTGGCCGGCGATCAGGTCGTCCAGTTCCGGGTCGATGCGCAGCAGTTCCATCAGGGCGAGGCGCCCCTTGTAGCCCAGGAAGTCGCAGTGTTCGCAGCCCACCGGGTGGCAGGTCTGGGGCGGCGGCGCGCTGGCCGCCAGGCCGAGCAGCCGGCATTCCTGGGGATCCGCCGGCGCCGCACGCTTGCAATGCGGGCAGAGGCGGCGCACCAGGCGCTGGGCGACGATGCCGATGATGTTGCCGGAGAGGATGTCCGGGGTCACGCCGATGTCCAGCAGGCGGGGAATGGCTCCCACGGCGGAGTTGGTGTGCAGGGTGGAAAAGACTTGATGGCCGGTCATGGCGGCGCGAAAAGCCATTTCGGCGGTGGCGGTATCGCGGATCTCGCCCACCAGGATCACGTCGGGGTCCTGGCGCATCATGGAACGGATGCCGTTGGCAAAATCCAGCTTGGCACTCTCGGCGACGGCGGTCTGGCGCACCAGCGGCATGGGGTACTCGACCGGGTCCTCCAGGGTCATGATGTGGATGCCTTCGGAGTTGATGTGGTTGAGCACCGAATAGAGGGTGGTGGTCTTGCCGCTGCCGGTGGGGCCAGTGACGAGGATGATGCCTTCGGGGCGGGCAATCATCCGTTTCAGGAGGCGCAGATTGTCCTCGGCCAGGCCCAGGTGTTCCAGCGGCACGATGCCTTTCTGCCGGTCCAGCACCCGCAGCACGATGTTTTCGCCGTGCAGGGTGGGCTGGCTGGAGACCCGGAAATCCACCGCCCGGCCCGATACCGAGAGGGCGATGTGGCCGTCCTGGGGCGCCCGGGTTTCGGCGATGTTGATGCCGCTGATGACCTTGATGCGCACCGCCATGGCGGGCCAGTAAGACTGATGCAAGGCGCGGATCTGGTGCAGGATGCCATCCTGGCGGTAGCGGATGCGCAAGAAACCGTGCTCGGGCTCGAAGTGGATGTCCGAGGCTTCCCGCTTCACGGCGTCGGTGAGGATGGCGTCGATCAGGCGTACCACCGGCTGGCAGTATTCGTCGTTGGCCGTCTGCAGGCTGTGCCAGTCGATCTCCCCGGTTTCGATCTCCTTCAGGATGCCGTCGATGGAAAGTTCGTGGCCGTAGTGCTGGTCGATGGCCCGGTCGATTTCCGATTCCCCGGCCAGCAAGGTGTCGATGCGTATCTGCTCGCCCACCAGGGCGCGCACCCGGTCGAGGCCCGCCAGGTCGTTGCAGTCCGCCATGGCCAGGGTGATCTGCTGGCGCTCCGGCTTGTAATCGAGGGGCAGGATGAGGTGCCGCTTGGCAATCTGGCGCGGCACCAGTTCCAGGGCTGCGGGGTCCACCACGGCGCGGGACAGGTCGATGCTTTCCTTGCCCAGGTTTTCCGCCAGGGCCTCGCGCAGGGTGGTTTCCGGGATGAAGCCCAGATTCACCAGCAGCTTGCCGATCGGCAGGCTGGACTTCATCTGTTCCAGCAGCGCGATGCGCAACTGGTCTTCGGACAGGACGCCCCGCTCCAGCAGGATCTGACCCAGGGGGCGGCGGTGCAGGCCGGCGGGGGCGTTCATGGCGCGGCACTCCCGGCCAGAATCTGCAGCCGGGTCCGGACCTGGGTCGGGTCGAAGGCGGCGGGCCGGTGCTGCGCGGCTTCCAGGGCCTGGCGGTAATGGTCGGCGGCCGGTTTGCCTTGGCGCAACTGGTCGAGGCTGACGGCCAGGTTGAAGCGGTAATCGGGGTTGCTGCCGTCCAGGCTACTGGCCTGGAAGTAGGCGGCCTGAGCCTCATGCCAGCGGCCTTGCCCGGCGAGCAGATTGCCCAGGGCAAAGTAGAGGGACGGGGCGTCGGCCTGTTCCTGCAGCAGGGTTTTCAGGCGGCTTTCCGTGCCTTCTGGATCACGGCTGGCGCTGAGACCAAGGTAACCGGCCAGGGCGCGGGCATTTTTGGGGTGGGCAGTCAGGGCTGCCTGGTAGAGCTGCAGCGCTACCGGCGGGCGCCCTTCCTTGAGGGCAATCGCGGCCAGGCTCAGTAGCGCCTCGAGATTGTGAGGGTCGCCTTGCAAAACCTGCTCGAAATCCTGGCGGGCCTGGGGTAGCGCGCCTCGTTCCAGGGCGGCATGGCCATTTTGCAGGTTCGGATCGAGCGGCGGCGTGCCGCGCTGAATGCGCAGGGTGGGCGGTTCTGGCGCCGCAGCGGGCATCGCCGCGCTGGCCTCGTGGATGAGCAGGCGGTGCTGATCATTCAGGGTCGGGCGGATTGCCTGGGCATCCCCCTCCCGGCTTTCTGGCGCGGGGCGATTGGCGGGCGCGGGCTGTTCCGGCGCCTGGGGCCGGGCGGGGAGGGGGG
>NZ_JBASOH010000040.1:0-14558 GCF_049658005.1 Azovibrio sp.
ATGTACTGCAAGGTGCCGGGGGGCGGCGGTGCGGTCCGGGCGTAACCTTCGAGCAGGCCGGCGACCTGCACGTTGGCGAGGTCGATCAGCTTGACCGTGCCTTGCGCATCGATCATGACGTTTTCCGGGCGCAGGTCGCGGTGCACCATTTCCCGCTGGTGCAGGGCCTGCAGTCCGGCGGCGAGCTGGGTGACGAGCGGGCGGACGGCTTCGAGCGGCGGTTGCGGATGATCGGTCATCCATTGCGCCAGGGTCTGCCCTTCGATGTATTCGAGTGCGACGTACAGGTGGCGGCGCGGCCGTTCGCCGCGCCATGCGCGGACCACGTGGGGATTGTCGAGGCGCCGGGCGACCCATTCCTCGAGCACGAAGGCGTCGAGGTAAGCAGGATCGCTCCCGAGGTCGACCGAGGGCGTCTTGAGCACGACCTGCTGGCCGCTTTCCCGGTCGACGGCCAGGTGCAGGTGGCTGCGCGCGCTGACCTGCAGTTCGCGGACCACGGCGAAGCCCTCGAATTCGCGTCCCGGCACGACTTGCGGCGGCAACAGGCATTCGTTGCGGCACAGGCGGGCATGCGGCGTTTCGTCGTCGGGCAAGGCGTCGATGCGCAGCAGTTGGAGCGTCGCGTCGTCGTCGCTGCCGCGGGCGCGTGCCTGCCCAACCAGCCAGGCCGCGGCGGCATCGAGGTCGTCGCCGTGCGCGGCAAGCGCCTGGCCGATGCTGGCGGCGTCGAGCCCGGCGTAGGCGCCGTCGGTGGCGAGGACGTAGATTTCGCCGACTTCGGCGGCCCAGCAGCGATAGTCGATCTCGACATGCGGGCCGGGGCCGAGCGCCCGCGCCAGGTAGCTTTCGTCGGGGCCGAGCCGAACGCGGTGGTCGCTGCTCAGTTGCTCGAGCGCCTGCGGGTGCAGGCGGTAGATGCGCGAGTCGCCGACATGCAGCAGGTGCAATTCGCGCCCCTTGAGGATCAGCGCGCTGAAGGTGCAGACGTAGCCGCGATCCTTGTCGAAGCGGCCGGCGCTGCGCATGGTCTGGGCGTGCAGCCAGGCATTGGTCGCGCTCAGTACCCGTTCGGCCGAGCGCCGTACGCTCCAGGTTTCGGCGGTGGCGTAGTAGTCGTCGAGAAAGGAACGCACGGCGGTGGCACTGGCCACATGGCTGACGGCGCTGGAACTGATGCCGTCGGCGAGCGCCAGCACGATGCCCTTGCTGCTCCGCAGGTGGCCGGCCGGGCAGCAGGCGCCATGGAAATCCTGGTTCCTGGCGTGTGCACCGGCCAGCGTGTGCTGGCCGATGGCGACCTGAAGCGATTTGCGCATGCCGGACGGTCAGGCGATCTGGCGCTTGGGGGCGGTCTTGTAATGGGTCGAATAGAGCGTGGCGCCGACAAAGGTCAGGCCGCCCACCAGGTTGCCCAGCACGGTCGGGATTTCATTCCACAGCAGGTAGTCCATGAAGGTGAAGTTGCCGCCCAGCATCAGGCCCGAGGGGAACAGGTACATATTGACGATGCTGTGCTCGAAGCCCATGTAGAAGAAGACCAGGATCGGCATCCACATCGCGATCACCTTGCCGGAGACGCTGGTGGACATCATGGCGGCGACGACGCCCGTGGACACCATCCAGTTGCACATCACGGCGCGCACGAACAGGGTCAGCATGCCGGCCGCGCCGAGGGCGGCGTAGCCCACCGTGCGCCCTTCGCCGATATGGCCGATCTTTTGCCCGATGGCGTTCGGTGCGCTGGTGAAGCCGTTGGTGAAGATGATCGCCATGAAGACGGCGACGGTCAGTGCGCCCGCGAAGTTGCCGGTGAACACCAGCGACCAGTTGCGCATCACGCTGCCCCAGGTGGCGCCCGGGCGCTTGTCGAAGACGGCGAGCGGGGCGAGCGTGAAGACCCCGGTCAGGAGATCGAATCCGAGCAGGTAAAGCATGCAGAAACCGACCGGAAAGAGCAGTGCACCGATCAGCGGATTGCCGGTGTTGACCGAGACGGAGACGGCGAAGGCGGCGGCCAGGGCGAGAATGGCGCCGGCCATGTAGGCGCGGACCAGGGTGTCGCGGGTGGACATCAGGAGTTTGGATTCGCCGGCGTCGACCATCTTGGTGACGAATTCGGCAGGAGCGAGGTAGGCCATGGTAGTTCTCCGTTGAGAGGCTGGGGGGTTCAGGAAATTGCGACAAGGACCTTGTCGTCCTCGATCTTGACGGGATAAACACGGACGGAATGGGTCGGGGTTTCGAGGCACTCGCCGGTGTTCAGGTCGAAATGGTTCTTGTAAAGCGGCGAGGCGACGACGATGCGTGTCCCGAGATTGCCGACCAGGCCGCGCGACAGCACGCTGGCGCCGGAGCGCGGGTCGATGTTGTCGAGGGCATGGTAGTCGTCGCTTCCGAGGCGGAAGATCGCGATGTGACGATCGTCGAGCAGGGCACAGACGCCCGTGTTGGGCAGGATGTCGGCGGTCCTGCAGACGATGTTCCAGTGGTCTTGGCTGGTCATGTTTGGCTCCTGTGCGGTTCAGTCAATGAGTGCGGCGGACGCGGCCGGCTGCCGTTCTTCGGCACGTGCCGGCCGGATCTGGCCGCGTTCGCGAACGAAGACGATGTTCTCGTCGGGCGCCGCGCTGTTGATGAAGGTGCGGAAGCGCTGGCGCACGGCCGGATCGTTGACCGCGGTCTGCCATTCGCACTGGTAGCTGTCGACCACGTGCTGCATCTGCGCCTCGAGTTCGGCGGCGATCCCCAGGCTGTCTTCGATGAGCACTTCCTTGAGGTAGTCGAGGCCGCCTTCCAGGCTTTCGCGCCAGGTGCTGGTGCGCTGCAGGCGGTCGGCGGTGCGCACGTAGAACATCAGGAAGCGGTCGATCAGGCGGACCAGCCCGGCCTGGTCGAGATCGGCGGCGATCAGCTCGGCGTGGCGGGGTTTCATGCCGCCGTTGCCGCAGACATAGAGATTCCAGCCGCGCTCGGTGGCGATGATGCCGATGTCCTTGCCCTGCGCTTCGGCGCATTCGCGGGTGCAACCGGAAACGCCGAACTTGATCTTGTGCGGTGCACGCAGGCCCTTGTAGCGATTCTCCAGTTCGATGGCGAGACCGGTCGAGTCGGCGACGCCGAAACGGCACCAGGTGCTGCCGACGCAGCTCTTCACGGTGCGCAGCGATTTGCCGTAGGCGTGCCCGGTTTCGAAACCGGCGGCGATCAGTTCTTCCCAGATCGCCGGCAACTGTTCGACGCGGGCGCCGAACAGGTCGACGCGCTGGCCGCCCGTGATCTTGGTGTACAAGCCGTATTTCTTCGCCACCTGGCCGACCGCGATCAGGCCGTCCGGCGTCACCTCGCCGCCCGGCATGCGCGGCACCACCGAGTAACTGCCGTCCTTCTGGATATTGCCGAGGAAGTAGTCGTTGCTGTCCTGCAGGCTGGCCAGTTCGCCCTGGAGAACGAAATCGTTCCAGCAGGAGGCGAAGATCGAGGCGGCGGTCGGTTTGCAGATGTCGCAGCCGAGGCCGTTGCCGTGGCGGACCAGGAGATCCTCGAAGCTGCGGATTTCGCCGACCCGGATGAGATGGAAGAGCTCCTGGCGGGAGTAGGGGAAATGTTCGCAAAGATGGTTGTTGACCGCCAGGCCGCGGCGCGCCATTTCGGCTTTCATTACCTGGGTGACGAGCGGGACACAGCCGCCGCAGGTCGCGCCGGCCTTGGTGCAGGCCTTGATCGCGCCGATGCTGGTGGCGCCGTCGGCGACCGCCGAACAGATGTCACCCTTGCTGACGTTGTTGCAGGAACAGATCTGCGCGCTGTCGGGCAGCGCGTCCACGCCGAGACCGGGCTTGGCCTTGCCGTCGCTGGCCGGCAGTACCAGGAATTCCGGGTCTTCGGGCAGGGCGATGCCGTTCAGGGCCATCTGCAGCAGCGTGCCGTATTCGTCGGCATTGCCGACCAGCACTGCGCCGAGCAGGCGTTTGCCGTCGCCGCTGACGACGATTTTCTTGTAGATCAGCTTGCTTTCGTCGACATAGCGGAAGCTGCGGCAGCCGGCCGTCTTGCCCTGGGCATCGCCGATGCTGGCGACATCGACACCCATGAGCTTGAGCTTGGTGCTCAGGTCGGCGCCGGCAAAGGCGGCGGCGCTCTCGCCAGCGAGCTGGCGGGCGGCGACGCGGGCCATTTCGTAGCCGGGGGCGACCAGGCCGAACAACTGGTCGCGCCAGGAGGCGCATTCGCCGATCGCGTAGATGTCCGGATCGCTGGTGCGACAGTGATCGTCGATCGCGATGCCGCCGCGCGGGCCGATGGCCAGTGCGTTCTGGCGCGCCAGCTCGTCGCGCGGACGGATGCCGGCGGAAAAGACGATCATGTCGGTTTCGAGATGCGAGCCGTCGGCGAAGACCAGGCGGTGCCGTGCCGTCGCCCCGTCGCGGATTTCCTGCGTGCTGCGGCTGGTGTGGACCCGCAGGCCGAGCGCCTCGATCTTGCTGCGCAGGATGTTGCCGCCGTCGTCGTCGACCTGGACCGCCATCAGGCGGGGGGCGAATTCGACGACGTGGGTTTCCAGGCCGAGATCGCGCAGGGCCTTGGCGCATTCGAGCCCGAGCAGGCCGCCGCCGATGACCGTGCCGCTATGCGAAATCCTGCCGGAGGCCTGCATCGCTTCGAGATCCTCGATCGTCCGGTAGGCGAAGCAATGCTCGCGCTCGCTGCCTTTGATCGGCGGGATATAAGGTGCGGAGCCGGTGGCCAGAACCAGCTTGTCGTAGGGCAGGAGCGTGCCATCCTGCGTCGTGACGGTCTTCTGGCGCCGGTCGATGTGTGCCACCCGTTGCTGCAGATGGATGTCGAAGCGACTTTGCTCGAAGAACTCTTTCCCGGTCAGTGCGAGGTCTTCGGCCGTTTTTCCGGCAAAGAATTCGGAGAGATGGACCCGGTCGTAGGCCATGCGGGGTTCTTCGCACAAGACCGTGACTTCGACGTCCGTCGGCTGGAGTTGATGCAGTTCCTCGAGGAACTTGTGGCCCACCATGCCGTGGCCAACAAGGATAATCTTCATGATCGGTAGCGCCCTCTGCCGCTCGTTGAGGGCTTCGTGCGCTCCGGTGCATACCGGTGATCAGCAGAAGGCCCCCGCAATTTGCGGCGCGTTGTCGGTTTGGAATTGCCGGGCGAAGATGAGACTCACCCGATTCCCGCCGTCATTAGCGGAGGCTGGTACCCAACGCGACCTTGCGTTGGATGGATGTCTTAAAGCATGAGCCGTGCCATTGATCCGAGACGCGGTATGCCGCGAGTTTCCGTCGGGAGATGCGGCGCCGATTCGATTTCTGCACCAAAGTGGCGCCTTGGTGATCTGCTTTGGTGCGTCGTCTTGTCGAAATCAGCCCCCGGAGCGGCGCTTCCTGGGGCGAAATTTATCGGGCCCTGCGGCTGCCTCCGCCTGGGGGCGACTGGCGGGATGGCGGGAAACGGGCTTCAGTCCGTCTTGCCGGGCAGCATGTCGGCCAGGGAGAGGATGGCGTGGGCCACGTCGATGATGCGCCGGTTCTGGTTCATCGCGTTCTGGCGCAGGAAGCGGTAGGCGCTTTCTTCGTTCAGCCCGCGGTGCACCATGAGTATGCCCTTGGCGCGTTCGATCAGCTTGCGCTCTTCGATGCCGGCCCTGGCCGTCGCCAGTTCTTCGGTCAGATTCTGGAGGCGTTCGGATTGCAGGCGCAGCATGTCCACGACGCTCTGCGTCAGTTGCGGTCCGAACCCGGCGTTCCCGAGGTCCGGCATGTCCGCGGTCAGGCGGGTGCTGAATGCGGTCAGGGGCGACAGCGGTGCCGGGCTTTCCTGGCCGGGCAGGCTGATCTCCTCTTGGCCCGACTCCCCGTGGAGTTTGGCGATCTTTTCGCGGCATAGTTGCTGCAGCACATCGGCGAGATGCTTCTCGGCCCGGTGCAATTCGTCCATGCGCGCCGTACAGCAGGCAAACCAGGCTTCGGCCAGCGTCTTGTCGAGGCCGCGGCCGGGCGAGGTCAGCAGTTTGCGCCGCATGCGTTCGAGTTCGGCGAGCGGCAGCGTGGCCTGGAGGGCTTGCCACTCCTTCCGAAAATGGCCGGCAAAGGATTCGAAACGCTGAAAGGACTGCTCCTGCATCTCGATCAGGTATTCGATCGAGTGCAACTGTTCGCTGCCGATCTGCCCGGCGGCGAAGGCTGCGGCGCCCGTCGCGCGTTCCTGGCCGGCAAACTCCTTGCCTTGCATGAGATGGAAGAAGGCAATCAGCAGGCGCGATATGTCCGGGTCGACGGCAACGTCCGCGGCTTCAAAAATCAGGCTGAGCAAGGCGGCGATCAAACGCTTGTAGTGCTCCGAGTTCTCTTCCGGGGTGCAGCGCTGTGCGGCCACCGCGGCCCGTATCCCGGGCAGTTCGTCGAGCGCGTGCAGGGCAAGCGCAATCTTGGTGTACAAACGGGCGCCGCCACTGAAGCCGACGGTACTTTCGGCTTGCTCGAGCCAGGTGCGGACCGTGACATGTGCCGCATCGCTTGCGCCGATCCGCTCCGTGCAGAGCGGTGCCGCGAGTTGTCCCGCCGAGCCGAGAAAGACATTGGAAATGCCGCGCTCCTGCTGCAAGCAGTGGATCAGTTCGTTGACGACAAGCACCAGATCGCAGGTATGCGACAGCTTGGTCAATTCGTTAATCTCGCAGCGGCGTGCAGCGACGAGATAATCCAGCGCAGTGCTCATGTTTGTCCTTTGGCGAATTTAAGGTCAAAGGGGGTCAGGGTCATTTAATTTAAGTACGGCGGTTCAGGCGGCCTGGAAGAAGGAGTCTGCTGCTCTGGCGGCCTATCGGAGCAAGGTGGATTCAGACCTGGAGGGTGACATCATGTACTTTACTCAGGCATGGCCCCGTGGCCTGGTGGATATACCGTATTGCCGTTAAATCCCGCCTCTTCCCGCCTCTTCCCGCCTCTTCCCGGATTTATCTCGCCGCTGCCGCGGCCTTCTTCGATCTCGATCATTTCTGAACTCCTAAGCTGACCTCAATGGCCTTCAAGCGTGACTTGATCAACTCCACATCCGGCTTGGGTGTGGCAATGCCCTGCGCGGATTTTTTCTGGAAGCAATGTACGACCTACACGGCCTCGACATAGCGCACGGCATCGACGGCACGGTAGGCATCGCCCTGGAAATCCTCAGCCACCTCCAGAACACCCGCACCACCAAAGCCTTTGGGAGGTTTGGCATCAGGATGCTTTTGCCCAACCTGCGCCAAATGCAGCGCATAACCGAAGGTATCCTGCACTGCTTCAGGCATGATGGCCATCAGGTCTTTTTTGCTGGGTGCGACCCAGCGCGGGGGTTTGGTTGGGCTTGGTATCCGGGCATTATGTCCATATAGGAATAAGAATTCCAGTATTAAACCTGAATCCGGCCGTTACCCGGTCAATGCGAGCGGCTCTGGGGGGAGGCAGGGCGGGGGCGCTCGGGTGCCCAGGACATCGCGTTTGCCGGGCGCGTTCGGGCTGCTGTAACTCAAGGTGGAGATTAAGGGGCCGCTGTCGAGCCAGGATTCGTAGAGCCCGGTGGTGGCCACGGTGGCGGCCGTAAACCCGGCAAAGAAGGTCAGTTGTGCGTTCGGCGCAGCGCTGGCCGTGGAGTCCTGGCCGTGGAATCCTGGCCGTGGGATCCTGGCCGTGGGATCCTGGCCGTGGGATCCCACTGTACGTGGATTCGACCGCCCGACGTGTCCACCACCATGGCCTGCAGGGCCTGCGTCAGTACCGCTTTTTCCCGTCTTTTGGCTGCATCCATCAGGTGACTCCTGCAAATTCGTTGCAATCGGCTGCCAGTCCAGCATCGCGCAGATTGACCTGAGCTCAGCTGCCGGAAACAGGATGATTCTTTGGGGCTTATGTCGTGCCGCCTGGATGAAGAAGGCTAGCTCTCGGGAAAGCAGCTTGCCGCTTGCCGACGGGACTGGAAAGCTGCTTTCCGCCTCCGGGCGGGGGCTTTACTTCCCGGCGGTGAATTCCTCGTAGGCGCGGATCGCCTCGGCGGCGTACATCAGGGCCGGGCCGCCGCCCATGTAGGTGCAGATCGCCAGGGTTTCCATCAGCTGTTCGCGGCTCACCCCGAGGCGCACCAGGGCCTTCACATGAAAGCCGATGCAGCCGTCGCAGCGGCTGGTGACGCCGATCGCCAGGGCGATCAGTTCCTTGTCCCGTTCGGACAGGGCGCCCCCCTTCATGGCGGCCTTGGAGAGGCTGTAGAAACTCTGCAGGGTTTCCGGGGCTTCCTTGCGGAAGGTTTCCAGAGCTCTGGCAATGTCGGTGGTGAGGGTGGTGAAGGATTTGCTGCTCATGGCGGCTCCTGGTTCATTAGAAAACCCTGATGATAAGGATTTTGCCGGCCGCTGACCAGTCCGCCGACCATTCCGCCGGCCAGGCTGCCGGATTTGCCCGGCCCTGGCTTAGAATGGAAGCTTCATTTGGGAGGACCGCCTTGATTCTCGTAACCGGCGGCGCCGGCTTCATCGGCGCCAATTTCATTCTCGACTGGCTGCAAGTGACGGACGAGCCCGTGCTGAATCTGGACAAGCTCACCTACGCCGGCAATCTGGAAAATCTCGCGAGCCTTGCGGGCGATGCCCGATATGTGTTCGTCCAGGGCGACATCTGCGACCGGCCCCTGGTGGAGCGCCTATTGCAGCGTTACCGGCCGCGCGCCATCGTCCACTTTGCCGCCGAGAGCCACGTAGACCGCTCCCTACATGGGCCGGAGGCGTTCCTACGTACCAATGTCGATGGCACCTTCACCCTGCTCGAAGCGGCCCGGGCCTATTGGTCCGAATTGCCGGCCGCCGAAAAGGCCGCGTTCCGCTTTCATCAGGTGAGTACCGACGAGGTCTATGGCAGCCTCTCCCCTGAGGCGGCGCCGTTTACGGAAGCGCATCCCTACCGGCCCAACAGCCCCTACTCGGCGAGCAAGGCGGCGGCCGATCATCTGGTGCGGGCCTGGCACCGCAGCTATGGCCTGCCGGTGCTGACCAGCCACTGTTCCAACAACTACGGCCCCTACCACTTTCCGGAAAAGCTGATCCCCCTCGTCATCGTCAATGCCCTGGCCGGCAAGCCCCTGCCCATTTACGGCGATGGCCAGCAGGTGCGGGACTGGCTCTATGTCGGCGATCATTGCGCCGCCATCCGGCACATCCTGGCAGCCGGCAGGCCGGGGGAAAGCTATAACGTGGGCGGCGGAAACGAGCTGGCCAATCTGGACATCGTGCAAAAGGTCTGCGCCTTGCTCGATGCCTTGCGGCCCCGGCCCGGTGGCGAGTCTGGTGGCGAGTCTGATGGCAAGTCTGATGGCAAGTCTGATGGCAAGTCTGATGGCAAGTCTTATGCCCGCCAGATCCGCTTCGTGGCCGACCGCCCTGGCCACGACCGGCGCTATGCCATCGATGCCAGCAAGCTCGAGCGCGAGCTCGGTTGGCGGCCGGCGGAAAGCTTTGCGAGCGGCCTTGCAAAGACCGTGCGCTGGTACCTCGATCATCCCGACTGGGTGGCCCGGGTCCAGAGCGGCGCCTACCGGGACTGGCTGCAGACCCACTACGGCGAGCCATGAACGCCGCCATCCTCCTGACCGGCATGACCGGCCAAGTCGGTTTCGAGCTGCAGCGCGCCCTCGCCCCGCTCGGGCCGCTGCTCGCCCTCGACCGCAAAGCCTGCGACCTTGCCGATGGCAAAGCCCTGCGGCAGAAGGTGGAGGCGCTGCGGCCGGCGATCATCGTCAATGCCGCCGCGTACACCGCAGTCGATAAGGCCGAAGCCGAGCCGGACCTCGCCATGGCCATCAACGGCGTGGCACCGGGCCTGCTTGGCGAGGCCGCCGCCGAAATCGGGGCCCTCGTCGTGCATTATTCGAGCGACTACGTCTTTGATGGCAGCAGCCCCCGGCCCTACCTGGAGAGCGATGTCCCGCATCCCCTCAATGTCTATGGTCGCAGCAAGCTGGCGGGCGAGCTGGCCCTGCAGGCGAGCGGCGCTCGGCATCTGATCCTGCGCACTTCCTGGGTCTATGGCGCTTTTGGCAGCAATTTTGCCAAGACCATGCTGCGCCTTGCGGCCGAGCGGGAGCAACTGCGGGTGGTGGCCGACCAGTTCGGCGCGCCCACCTCGGCGGCCCTGATCGCCGATGTGACGGCCCAGATCCTCGGCCAGTATCTCCGCCAGTATCTCCGCCAATACCTCGCCCTGGGGGCGGCCGGGGATTTTCCCGGCGGGCTCTACCATCTTACGGCAGGCGGCGAGACGAGCTGGTATGAATACGCCGCCACGGTGATTGCCGCGGCCCGGGCGGCGGGCCGGCCCTTGAAGCTTGCGGCGGATGGTCTCTTGCCCATTGCCAGCCAGGACTACCCGACCCCGGCCCGCCGGCCCGCCAATTCCCGCCTCGATACCCGCCGCCTGAAGGCAGACTTCGGCCTCGAACTCCCCGACTGGCGGCAGGGCCTGGCCCATGTATTGCAACAGATGTTCTGTGAGAAAGCCCATGCGTAAAGGCCTCATCCTCGCCGGCGGTTCCGGCACCCGGCTCTACCCGGCCACCCTGGCCGTATCGAAGCAGCTTTTGCCGATCTTCGACAAACCGATGATCTACTACCCGCTCTGCACCCTGATGCTGGCCGGGATCCGCGACATCCTCGTCATCTCCACCCCGCAGGACACCCCCCGTTTCGAGCAATTGCTCGGGGACGGCAGCCAGTGGGGCATCCGCCTGGCCTACGCGGTGCAGCCCCGCCCCGAGGGTCTGGCGCAAGCCTTCATCATCGGCGCCGACTTCATCGCCGGCGACCCTTCCGCCCTGGTGCTGGGAGACAATCTTTTTTATGGCCACGAATTCCACAAGCTGCTGGCAAGCGCCAACCAAAAGACCTCGGGCAGCACCGTGTTTGCCTATCATGTCCAGGACCCCGAGCGCTACGGGGTGGTGGCCTTCGATGGCGCCGGCCGGGCCACCAGCATCGAGGAAAAGCCGCGGCAACCGAAGTCCCATTACGCCGTGACCGGGCTCTATTTCTATGACCCGAAGGTGGTCGAGATCGCCCGCAGCATCCGGCCTTCGGCGCGGGGCGAGCTGGAAATCACCGATGTCAACCGCCATTACCTCGAGCGGGGCGAACTCTCGGTCGAGATCATGGGGCGGGGCTATGCCTGGCTCGACACCGGCACTCACGAATCCATGCTCGAAGCGAGCCAGTTCATCGCCACCCTGGAGCGGCGCCAGGGCCTCAAAGTGGCGGCGCCCGAGGAGCTTGCCTGGCGCCAGGGCTGGATCGACTCCGCCGCGCTGGAAGCCCTGGCCCGGCCCCTGGCAAAGCATGCCTACGGCCGCTATCTCCTACGTCTCCTCGAGGATGGGGGGCTTGACGATGCAGGTTGAAAAACTCGACCTTCCCGGCTTGATCCTGCTCGAACCCCGGGTGTTGGGCGATGAGCGCGGCTTTTTCTTTGAAAGCTACAACCGCCGCCGCTTTTTCGAGGCCACCGGCCTCGACCCCGATTTCGTGCAGGATAACCACTCCAGGAGCGCCCGGGGCGTGTTGCGCGGCCTCCATTACCAGATCCGCCAGCCCCAGGGCAAACTGGTGCGGGTGGTGCAAGGCGAGGTGTTCGACGTGGCGGTGGACCTGCGCCGCGCCTCCCCCGGCTTTGGCCGCTGGCAGGGCCTGGTGTTGTCCGCCGCCAACAAGCGCCAGCTCTGGATTCCCCCCGGCTTTGCCCACGGTTTCCTGACCTTGAGCGAGACGGCGGAATTCCTCTACAAGACTACCGATTATTACGCGCCCGAGCATGAGCGCTGCCTGGCCTGGAACGATCCCGAGCTGGGCATCGAGTGGCCCCTGCAGGCGCCGCCGCTCCTTTCGCTCAAGGACCAGCAGGGCCGCGCCCTCAACGATGCCGAGGTTTTCCCATGAGTACTTACGCCATCGGCGACATCCAGGGCTGCTATGACTCCTTCTGCCGCCTGCTCGACCTCTGCCAGTTCGATCCGGAGCGGGACCGCCTGTGGCTGGTGGGGGATCTGGTCAATCGCGGCCCCCATTCCCTGGAAACCCTGCGTTACGTGCGGGGCCTGGGGCCGGCGGCGGTGACCGTGCTGGGCAACCACGATCTGTACCTGTTGATGGTGGCCGAAGGCAAGGTCGCCAAGCGGGGCAAGGACGATACCCTGCAGCCCATCCTGGATGCGCCGGACCGGGATGAACTGCTGGCCTGGCTGCGCACCCTGCCCCTTTGTCATGTCGAGCACGGCCATTGCCTCGTCCATGCGGGGCTGCTGCCGCAGTGGTCGGTGGCCCAGGCCCGGGCCCTGGCGGCCGAGGTCGAGGCAAAGCTGCAGGGTCCGGATTATCCCAACTTGCTTGGCAGCCTCTGGGGCAGCCGGCCGACCGCCTGGTCGAACAAGCTGAAAGGGGCCGACCGGCTGCGGGTGATCGTCAACGCCATGACCCGGATGCGCTTTTGCACCTTGAAGGGGGAAATGAATTTCGAGGCCAAGGGCAAGGTGGAAAACGCGCCCAAGGGCTGTGTGCCCTGGTTCGATCTGCCCGGGCGCAAGAGCGCCAATCAGGTGCTCGTCACCGGGCACTGGTCGGCCCTGGGGCTGAGGGTGCTGCCGAATCTGCTCACCCTCGATTCCGGCTGCCTCTGGGGTGGCCATCTTTCCGCCGTGCGCCTCGAGGATCGGCAGGTGTTCCAGGTCGATTGCTGTTCCGGCGAGGGGCGGCAGCTCAAGCCGGACTGAGGTTTTCGCCGGAGAGTCCCAGCCGGGCCACGATCGCGGCCCGGGCGGCCTGGGCCAGGGCCTTGCGCTGGGCCGGCTCTGGCGCCAGGGGCGGGCAGGCCTCCAGGCGGGCCACCAGTTGCCGGCAGGCGAGAATGCTCTTCAGGCTGCTGCCGATGCTGATGTCGCCATCGTAGCGGGGCGCCAGGCTGCGCGCCCCGTCCGGGGTGTAATAGGCGATGGCGAGGGGAGCCACCGGCCGACCGGCTTCGAGGGCGGGTTGCAGCAGGGCGCTGTGAAAGTGCAGCACCCGGGTGCCATCGCTGGTCGTGCCTTCGGGAAAGATCACCACTTCCTTGCCGGCCGCCAGTTTTTCGGCGATTTCTCCATGGATGAGGCGGGCGTGGCCACGGCTGCCCCGGCGCAGGAAGACCGTGTCATTGACGGCGGCGAACCAGCCGATCAGCGGCCAGCGGCGCACTTCGGCCTTGGCGACGAAGGCGGCCGGAAAGGCGGCATTGATGACGAAGATGTCGAGCCAGGAAATGTGGTTGGCCACCACCAGGCTGGCGGGGGGCAGGGCCACCAGATCCGTTTCCAGGCGGATGTTGAGGATCTGCAGGATGTCCGCCGACCAGCGCTGCTTCAAGGCCATGCGGCGCGCATCCTTGCTCCAGGGATAAATCAACAAGATGGTGAGGGAACCGCGCAGGAACAGGGCTAGCACCAAGAGCAGCCGCAGCCCGCGCAGGAGGTGTGGCGTTCGAGTGTCGATGGGTTTCAGTTTTGCGGTACCTGGAAATGTTTGGCATAGCGGCTATCTACCCGGGCTATGGAGATGAGGATGGGTAGGTCGGCGGTGTTGAAGTCCGGGTCCCAGGCCGGTTCGCCGCAGATCCAGGCGCCGGCGCGCAGATAGCCCTTGATGAGCGGCGGCAGGTCGGCGGGAGCATCCTGACGCAGGGCGGCCAGGGGCAGCGGGCAGCGGGGGAAGACCCGGTATTCGAGGGGGCTCAGGTAGCTCTTTTCGCCGTGCGCCAGACGCTGGTAGAGGCTGGCGGCAGCATGGCCTCCGTCGGCCATGCTGATCGAGGCGCAACCCATCAGGTAGTCGTAGCCATTGGACTGCATGTAGTGCGACAGGCCTTGCCAGAGGAGCGCAATGGTGGCGCCGCTGCGGTAGTCGGGATGAACGCAGGAGCGGCCGATTTCCACCAGGCGAGGGCGCAGGTGTTGCAGGCGGGTCAGGTCGAACTCCCCTTCCGAGTAGTAGCCGACCCGGCGGGCATTGACCGGGGAAAGGATGCGGTAGGTGCCCACCACTTCGCCGCTGTCGTCGTCGCGTACCACCAGATGCTCGCACCAGCGGTCGAAGATGTCCTCATCGACGCCAGGAATGCGGTTGGACAGCTTGGCGCCCAGCTCGCCGGCAAAGACCCGGTAACGCAGGCGCTGGGCTTCGAGAATCTCGTCCTTGTCCGTGGCGAGGCCGACGGAGAGCTTCGGGCGGGCGGGCTTGATGGCTTTTTGCAGGCGGCGATCGAGGGCGTCCATGTTCATTCCTTTTGTCTCGGTTTGTGGGATGAACTGTAGGGAGCCCATGTTACAGCGCTGTTGCGGATTCATGACGAAAAAATGAAAACCGTCCCGCAGGGCGCTCGGGATGGCGTGCTGTGGCTGGGTTTCAACGGCTGACCCGGGTCTCGCCCTGGCCACTCAGGACCCGCACCCGTTCGCCGGGCTGGAAGCGTTCGGCACCGCCCTGGACGATGCTGATG
>NZ_JBASOH010000041.1:0-72566 GCF_049658005.1 Azovibrio sp.
ACCGTCCGGCCTTGGGTTTCGTGCGCCTGTAAACGGGCCTCGATCTCGGCGCTACACAAAGCGCGTTCTTCGATTAGACGATGATTGCCGAGGATCAGCAGTTGGCCGTCAGCGCGTGCTTCGAGGCCTCGTCCCGGGAGTGCGACGAAATCGCTCAGGCCGTTTTCGGGAAGATTGAGGCCGGTCGCAATCGCTTTCGAGACCGGGTGGTCAGAATGCCCGGCAAGGCTGGCCGCCCAAGCGAGTACCTGGGATTCGGGGACCGTTGAGGGAAGTATCTCCGTGGCGACCAGACGGGGTTTGCCTTCGGTAATGGTGCCGGTCTTGTCGAGGGCAATGACGCGCAGCTTGCGGGCCTCCTCAAGATAGACGCCACCCTTGATCAGGATGCCGCGTCGGGCCGCTGCCGCCAGTCCGCTGACGACCGTCACCGGCGTGGCGAGCACCAGCGCGCAGGGGCAAGCGATAACCAGCAGCACCAGGGCCTTGTAGAGCGACTGCGTCCAGGTCCAGTCGAGCAGCCATGGCGTCAGAGCGGCCACCGCAACCGCTAAGGTGAATACGGTCGGGGTGTAGATCGCGGCAAACCGATCAACAAAGCGCTGCGTCGGCGCTTGTGTTCCCTGTGCCTGTTCGACCGCGTGAATGATGCGGGCCAGCGTCGTGTCGGCGGCGGCAGCCGTCACGCGGAACTCCAGAATGCCGGTTTCGTTGATCGTGCCGGCGAACACCGGGTCGCCTGCCGCCTTATCAATCGGGATGCTTTCGCCGGTGACCGGTGCCTGATTAACCGCACTCGTTCCTGCCGTCACCTGACCATCGAGCGGTATCCGGGCGCCGGGTTTTACCCGCACGCAGGACTCCAGTTGTACCGCTGCGGCCGGAACTTCAAGCCAGGCGCCATCGGCTTGCCGAACTTCCGCCGTCTGCGGCGTTAGGTCGAGCAGGCCTTTGATGGCGTTACGCGCCCGATCCACGGAGCGGGCTTCGATCAACTCGGCAATGGCATACAAGGCCATGACCATCGCCGCCTCCGGCCACTGGCCGATCAGGAAGGCACCGGTCACCGCCACACCCATCAGCGCATTCATGTTCAACTGCCCGCGCCGCAATGCCGCCAGTCCCTTGCTATAGGTTGAAATACCGGACAACCAGATCGCGGCGACGGCCAATGCCATACCGAACCCCTTGAAAAGCAATGTGTCGGGCGCGAAGAAATCCAGCGCTTCCGCGCCGACGGCCAGGCCCAGCGCCAGAATGCCTCGCCATAGTTCACTGGCACCGACGTTTTCCTTTGCGACCTGACCTGCCGACACCGGCTTGGGGTCAAAACCGGCCTTGCGGATGGCGGCCAAGGCGGCATCGAGTGCTTCCGTCGTGGCATCAATCGAAACGGTGCGTGCCGACAGTTGGAAACGCAGGGAATGGATGCCCTCGATACTGGCCAACGCACGACGGATATCGTTCTCCTCGGTCGGGCAGTCCATGGTCGTAATCAGGAAGACGGGTACTCCATCGCTTTGTGCGAGATCGGGGGCTGCTGGGATGTCAGCGGCGGCGGGCACCGCTACGGAGCAACTGCTGGCGCATCCGCAGTGAGTGGTTTCCTGAAGGGGCTTTGGGGTTGGGTCAAGACTCATGGTGTTTTCCTTGTTTCCTGTATTAGAAACCCTTGAGTGGCTACAGGGTCAAGCAATTGCAATTAAGGAAAATAGTCGGAGCCGAAGCAATGCCCGAGTTGTTATTTGCATTACACACCCTGTAGTAACTATAGGGTCAAGCGCGTAAAATAAAGTTTTCCGAAATGCCCGGGCAGCAAGGAGGATCGAGTCATGAGAATTGGTGAGTTAGGGCAAGCCACTGGCGTCGATATCGAAACCATCCGTTATTACGAGAAAGCGGGACTGCTACCGGCGCCGGCCCGTCATCCAAACGGCTACCGTGCCTATGCTCCCTTGCACGTGGAACGGCTGGCCTTCATCCGCCATTGTCGGGCTTTGGATATTTCGCTGGCCGACATTCAGCGCTTGCTGGCATTTGTGGCGCATCCGGAAAGCGATTGCCGCGATATCGACCAACTGATCGATGCGCAACTGGCCCGCGTCCAGGCCCGTTTGCAAAGCATGCAGGCACTGGAGCGCCAACTCACTGCCTTGCGCGGCCGATGCGGCAACAGCCATCTCGCCGGGGACTGCGGGATTCTTCATGAGTTGGTCGCGGCAGCTCACCATGAAGCCTGCGTCTGTCATAGCGAAGCACTTTCGAAGCCGGCCGAACTGGAGGCAGTGATTGCCCCTTTGGCCACCCAAGGAGCGTAGCCCATGAGTTGGCATCGCGGCATTGCCGTTGCCCTCGCGGCAGCCGGTCTGTTCGGGATAGGCACCCCGTTATCCAAGCTGCTGCTGGCCGAGGTCAGCCCCTGGCTGCTGGCAGCGCTGCTCTATCTCGGCTCTGGCATCGGCCTCTGGCTCATGCGCCAGATTCGCCGTAGCCCGAAGGTGCACCTTGATCGGGGCGATTGGCGCTGGCTCGCTGCAGCCACCGTCGCCGGTGGCATGATCGGGCCGGTACTGCTGATGATCGGGTTGTCAGCCATGCCGGCATCGGGCGCCTCGCTGTTGTTGAATGCCGAAGGCGTTCTGACCGCACTGCTTGCCTGGTTTGTTTTTCATGAAAACTTTGACCGTCGTATCGCCCTGGGCATGCTCGCTATCGTCGCCGGGGCACTGGTCCTGAGTTGGCCATCCGATGCGCAGTTCTCCGGGGCATGGCCGGCGCTGGCGATTCTCGGTGCCTGTTTCGCCTGGGCGATCGACAACAACCTGACCCGCAAGGTGGCGCTGGCTGATGCCTCGTTCATCGCCATGGTCAAGGGCTTGGTCGCCGGAATCACCAATCTCGTACTGGCGCTTTTGGCCGGGGCGCTCTGGCCGGCACCTGGAGTCGTTGCGCAGGCGGCATTGCTTGGCTTCGCCAGCTATGGCGCCAGCCTCACGCTCTTCGTCATCGCGCTGCGCCATCTGGGGACTGCCCGCACTGGCGCCTACTTTTCCGTGGCGCCATTCTTTGGAACGCTGCTGGCGATCCTGTTGCTCAACGAACCAGTGACCCCGCAATTGTTGGTGGCCGGGTTGTTGATGGCCTTGGGTGTCTGGCTGCATCTATCGGAGCAACATGAGCATGGACATCGGCACGAAGCGCTTGAGCATACGCATGAGCATGTCCATGGGGAACTTGATGACCACCACATCCATAATCACCCTGGACCAGTGCTGGCAGGAACCAGCCATACCCATCGCCACCAGCACGCGTCGATTGAGCATACACACGCGCACTTTCCCGATGCGCACCATGCGCACAAACACTGAGGACGGGCAATGATCAAGACCGGTTTGCTGTTCTTTGCTACCGCACTGGCCGAAATCATCGGCTGTTTCCTGCCTTACCTGTGGCTGCGCAAGGATGGCTCCCCGTGGCTGCTACTGCCGGCTGCGCTTAGTCTTGTAGTCTTTGTCTGGCTGCTGACCTTGCATCCAGCAGCAAGTGGCCGGGTCTATGCCGCTTACGGTGGTGTCTATGTAGCGACAGCTCTGCTCTGGCTGCGCGTCATCGATGGTGTGAAACTCTCTCCGTTCGACTACCTGGGGGCTGGAATTGCCCTTTTGGGCATGGGCATCATTGTGGCGGGCTGGAAGGCTGCTTGATCAGGGGGCCGGTTCAAGCAATACCTTTTCTTGACGATCAATCTAACAGACGTTAGATTGATCGTATGAAAGCCAAGCCTACCAAGTCCTACCTCTACGAACACGTTGCCCGCATCGGCAAGGCACTGTCCAGCCCGAAGCGTCTGGAACTACTTGAACTGCTGGCCCAGGGCGAAAAGCCGGTCGAAACCCTCTCTGCTCAGGCCGATATAGATATGCGCTTGGCCAGTGCTCACCTAAAGGCGTTACGTGAAGCCCGTTTGGTCGAAACCCGGCGTGACGGCAAATACATTCATTACCGCTTGAGCGGCCCGGATGTCTCCCAACTCTGGGTCACGCTACGGGAAACCGCTGAGGAACATCTCGTCGAACTGCGCGTTGCCCTTGAACAGATGGCTAGCGAACCGGACAGCCTTTGTTCGGAGAGCCGGGAAAGCCTGTTGCAGAAAGCCAAGCAAGGCGACGTCATCGTCATTGATGTCCGCCCACCGGCTGAATACGAAGCCGGCCACCTGCCGTTTGCCCGCTCCATGCCTTTGGGCGAATTGGAAAAGCGTCTGGCCGACCTGCCGGCGGATTGCGCGATCGTCGCTTACTGCCGTGGGCCGTTCTGTCTGATGTCCGACGAGGCCGTGAAACTACTGCGCGCCAATGGCTTCACCGCCCAGAAGATCAGCGATGGTGTCAGCGAATGGGCGGCCTGCGGTCTACCCATCGAAACCAGCAAAAACTGATACCCAACAGCGGAGGAGTCCCCATGAAATCGTTGATCATTATTGTATCCGGCGTGCTCATCTCCTTTTCGGTCAGTGCTGCCGATGTCTCGATGGCGGTGCCTGGAGCCAAGGATGCTGCCGGCCGTTCTGTCTTGACCTTCATCGCCAAAGACCCGCCAGGGCAACGCTGCAACGGTAACCTTCAAGTGGCTGCCGAGATTGCCAACACCTACCGCGTGCCTATTCAATCAACTACTTCCGTCCAGCCTGGCGCCGGGACTCCCCGCGCCCGCAGTGTTCTACGGTACGCAGTTGATTGTCGCCGACGGGAAGGATTTCAACGGTGCCGCCAGTTACCAGATCATCGCCGATGTGCTGGATATGGAAAGCGTGTCTAAACAGGGGAAATCCGGACTACTGCTCAACGACAGCGTGCGGAAGAACTTCGATGCCTTGAAGGCAAGCGACAAGTAAGCATTTCATCAAGCCAAAAGTGAGATTCGCCATGCAAACACTGTTCATTCTCAACGATGCTCCCTATGGCACCGAGCGTAGTTACAACGCCCTACGCCTCGCCAAGGCCTTGGCCAAACGTGATGGCGAATCGGTCCGGATCTTTCTGATGGGCGATGCCGTGGCTTGTGCCAAGGCTGGTCAGAAAGTACCGGAAGGTTATTACAACGCCGGTGACATGGTGCGCATGGTCGGCGGCGAAGTCGGTTTGTGCGGCACCTGCATGGATGCCCGGGGTATTACGCCAGGTGAGGTTGTCGAAGGTACCCGGCGCAGCACATTGCTTGAGCTGGCGGCCTGGACGGCGGAAGCCGACAAGGTACTGGTGTTTTGAGTTCGACGCTGATATTGGGGAAAACATGAAAGGACGTGAAAGCGGCATGCCTGAGGAGGCCTACTGGGCGACGTTTTTTGACCCGGAGGCCGCGCTTGAGCAACTGCTGATATTGGATAACTCGCCCGGCAACATCGTGGAATTTGGCTGTGGCTTCGGCACTTTCACGATGTCGGCTGCCCGGCGAACCGCCGGCATCGTCACGGCCCTCGACATCGAACCAGAGATGGTCGAGGCGGTCCGGCAAAAAGCCGAGGCCAGGGCATACGACAATATTCAGGTTGTCCTTCGCGACTTCGTTACCGATGGCACAGGGCTGGCCGCTAGTTCGCAGGCACACGCCATGATCTTCAACCTGTTGCATCTGGAGAATCCGGTAGCCTTATTGCGCGAGGCACATCGGGTGCTTGGCCTAGACGGCATGCTCTCCGTGATCCACTGGCGTAGCGACATTGCTACGCCTCGTGGACCATCGCTGGAGATCCGGCCGACACCAGAACAATGCCAGACATGGATGGAGGAAGCCGGCTTCAAGGCTATCCAGAGCGTTGATCTGCAAGCCAGTTGCCCCTATCACTTTGGCTTGCTCGGCCAGCGCTGAATCAGCTTTCCCCAACGTACTCAAAAAAGGAGACAACCCATGTCAATCAAGCTGCTCCGCGTCAGTCTGCTGGCGCTCGCCATACTTTCTGCACCAGCCATGGCTGACAACCGTGAAGAAGCGGTCAAGGCCATGGAGGAATACCTCGATTTCGTCGACTACGGCGGCGCCACCATGTTCGCCGAGCAAATTCCGCGTGAAGACTGGAAGCGTTTTCACGTCATCGACGCCCGCGACAAGGATCAATATGCGAAGGAACACATTCCCGGCTCGGTCAATCTCGAATGGCGCCAGGTGATCGCGCAGCGCCAGTCTATTCCCAAAGACAAGCCGGTATTGATCTACTGCAATACCGGCAGTCTGTCAGCCCAAGCCGGTTTCGCGCTACGCATTGCCGGCTACGACAACGTACGAATTCTCCAAGGCGGTTTTGCCGAGTGGAAAGCCAAGGGGGGCTTGGATGCGGCTAGCAAGGCGACAGCAGCCGCCGGGCATTAAATCAAAATAAGGTGAGCGCTGCGAGCGCTCTTTTATTTATCTATCTTAGAATGGCAAATTCTGCGGAATTTTCATTATCCCAGTTGGAGTTGCAGGGCTTCTTGCCACTACATAACCAACACGCGATAGGCGACGACAACGGAAGCGATGAGTCGGGTCGATCTTTACCTTAATGCGGCTGAGCGGGCCAATACCCGACGCAGTTATGCCTCGGCCATCCGCCATTTCGAGATAGAGTGGCGCGGTCTACTGCCGGCAACGATCGATTCGATTGCCCGGTATCTGGCCGGACACGCCGAATCCTTATCCCTGAACACCCTCAAGCACCGATTGGCCGCCTTGTCGCGCTGGCACCAGGAACACGGTTTCCCCGACCCGACCAAGGCCGCCAAGATCCGCCAAGTTCTTAAAGGCATCCGGGCGCTGCATCCGGCCCAGGAGAAGCGCGCCAAGCCGTTGGAACTGGACATCCTGCAACAGACCAGTGACTGGCTGGTGCAGGCAACAGCCGCCGCCGTTGTCCGGGGCGATGCCGGCAGCGCGCTACGACATACCCGTGACCGTGCTCTGGTGCTGCTGGGGTTCTGGCGGGGATTCCGCTCCGATGAATTGGCCAGTCTGTGCATCGAGTTTATCGAGATCAAGCCTGGCGAGGGGATGACCTGTTATCTCCCGCGGAGCAAAGGGGATCGCCAACTGGAAGGGCGAAAATTTTCCTGCCCGGCATTGTCTCGCCTGTGCCCGGTGGAGGCGGTCGAGGATTGGCTGGCCTTGTCCGAACTCAAGGAAGGTCCACTTTTTCGTAAAATTAACCGCTGGGGTCATCTCTCAGAGACTGGGCTTCTCCCTGGAAGCATCATTCCCATGCTTCGCCAGTTCCTTGCGCAAGCGGGGATCGCCGATGCCGAAGCGTTCAGCAGCCACTCCCTACGCCGGGGATTTGCCCAGTGGGCAGGTTCGAGCGGGTGGGATATCCGGGAGTTGATGACCTACGTCGGCTGGCGCGACGTGAAGGCCGCCATGCGCTATCTGGACGGGATTGATGTTGGTCTCAAGGCGCGCTTCGAGCAGGGCTTGGATCGTACTTTGCCGGAGTTGGTGAAGCCGATGCCGCAACTTCCGGCCGTTCCGGAAGTGGCACAGACGATCATCGAGGTATCGATCCAGCTATCTTCATTTAGCGGCAGCCGTCGGAAAGAAGCCAGTGCATTACGCGACATGCTGGATACCGGTCTCGCCCGTTTTCAGGCGCAGCAGGTCGACAGTGATCGCGGCCTATATCAGCTATCCGTCCCGACCCCCTCGGCCGATATTCTGGATGATCATCTCTACGCTTTGCTGGATGAACTCCACCGCATTGCCGATGCCAAGGAATGCTTTCTGGAGGCAGTTTGCCGCGATCCATCAAGCGGCAAGCATTGGGATTGATCCAGCATGACCCAACTGTACGAGACCGCGTATCCCCGCTTGAATGCGGACCCTTCCGCGCAGGATCTTGAAGAGGTCTACACCCTGACGCGGGATGAAATTGCCTTCATTGACCGGACCTTCAAACGACCGCCCGCTCGCACGGTGGCCTTTCTCTATCTGAAGCTTTTTCAGCGACTGGGCTATTTCATCCGTATCAAGGATGTACCAACCGTCATCCGGCAGCACATTGTGGCGCAAACGGGATTCGCCCGTCCCCCAAGGCTGGAGGAGTTGTTGCAGTTTGACCGCTCAACCGGCCGAGAACGGATGATCGAATCGCTGCGCCGCTTCCTGGATGTCCGTCCACTCAATCAGGAGGGTCGGGCCTGGCTCCAGCACATTGCCGAGACGGCTGCCGACAATCGCCATGTCGTGGCCGACATCATCAACGTGATGCTGGAGGAACTGGTCCATCACCGCTATGAGTTGCCCGGCTTCACGGGTTTGGATCGATTGGCCATTCAGGCCCGGGAAAAGATTCACGAGGTGCATTTCGCGGGTATCGCAAATCAACTCGATACCAAGGTCAAGGAACGGATCGACAGCCTGTTCAAGGTCAGCAAGGATGAATCCAGCACGACCTGGAACATGCTCAAGCGGGAACCGAAGAAACCAACCAACAAGGAAACCCGCTCCTACCTCCAACACATCAGGCGCTTGCAGTTGCTCGTTGAGCAACTGCCCCAACCGGATATTCCCGTCCCCAAACTCAAGCAGTATCGCTATATCGCTCGCTCCCTGAATGCCAGTGAGATGGCGGAACTGAAACCGCAGAAGCGTTATGCGCTGGCGGTCATTTATATCCGCGCGCAGTTTGCGCAGACCCTCGACGATGCGACCGATCTGTTCGTCCGCATGCTCCAGAACCTGGACAATCAGGCCCGCACCAAGTTGGGTGAGTACCAGCAAGAACACTTGCAACGAACAGATCGCCTGATCGGGCAGTTAAAGGAGGTGTTACTGGCCTACCAGATCAATGGCACCGACCATCAACGCGTGGAAGCCATTGGTTCCAGTCTGATTGCCGACGTCGACGACTTGGTGGCCATCTGCGACGAACACATGGCCTATGCCGGTCGCAATTATCTGCCGTTCCTCATCCAACCCTACAAGGCGGTGCGCGCCCAATTACTCAACTGCATCGAAATCATCAATCCACAGAGCAGCAGCGAGGACGATACCTTGATCCGGATGATGAAGGCGTTGCAGGGACTGCGCAGCTCGCGTCACGAGATCGTGCCGATTTCGCTGATTGACCTGGATGCAGAACGCGATCTCCAGTGGTTGCCTGCTGCCTGGCGAAAACTGGTCGTTACCGAACGTGCCGACGGACGGATCGCCACCATCAATCGCCGCTATTTTGAACTGGCAGTCTTGTATGCCATTCGCGATGAGCTAAAGTCAGGCGACCTCTTCATTCAGCATGGCGAACGCTATGACGATTATCGCGAACAGTTGGTTGACGATGAAACCCTGAATCGTGAACTGACTGAATATGGTCAGGTAACGGGCGTTGAAACCGATCCCAAGGTCTTTACCCAGGCATTGAAATCCGCCTTACTGGAGACGGCCGAAGCCGTCGATGCCGAGTTCCCGGAAAATGCCTATGCCGAGATCGTCGACGGCCGATTGATCCTGAAAAAGCCACCGGCAAGCGAATTGCCGCCCGGTATCCGCCAAATTGACCATCTGATTACCGAGCGCATGGAGAACGTCAGCATTGTCGACGTGCTGATCGATACCGAGCGCTGGCTGCAAATGCATAAGCTGTTCCGGCCCATGATGGGGACCGAAAGCCGGATCGAGGATTTGCGCCCACGGGTGATCAGCACCTTGTTTTGTTACGGCTGCAATCTGGGCCCCACCCAGACGGCACGCTCGATTCGCGGAATGAGCCGCAAACAAGTTGCCTGGCTAAACATCAAATATATGACCGAAGAGGCGCTGGAACAGGCCATCGTCAAGGTGATCAATGCCTACAACAAGTTCGAATTGCCCGGCTACTGGGGTTCGGGAAAACATGCCTCAGCCGATGGCACAAAATGGAATCTCTACGAACAGAACCTGATTTCCGAGCACCACATTCGCTATGGTGGCTATGGTGGCATCGGCTATTACCACGTCTCGGACAAGTTTATCGCCTTGTTCAGTCACTTCATTTCCTGCGGCACCTACGAGGGAACGCATATCCTCGACGGGCTGATGACCAACACCTCGGATATTCGGCCGGATACCATTCATGGCGATACGCAGGCACAGAGCTACACGGTCTTCGCTTTGTCGCATCTGCTTGGAATCAAGCTGATGCCCCGTATCCGGGGCATCAAGGATCTGGTGTTCCATCGTCCGGATAGCGACAAGAAATTTGCGCACATCGACGGCCTATTCACGGACGACATCAACTGGCAATTGATCGAAACCCATTTGCCGGACATGTTGCGCGTGGCCATTTCCATCAAGCTCGGGAAAATATCAGCTTCGGCCATCCTGCGCCGTCTGGGTACCTATAGCCGCAAGAACAAACTGTATTTCGCCTTCAAGGAATTGGGCAAGGTCGTCCGAACCATGTTCTTGCTGAAATACGTCGGCGACGTCGAATTACGCCGGCTCATCAACGCTGAAACCAACAAGTCTGAGCAGTTCAATGGCTTCGCCAAGAAAATATTCTTCGGTGGAGAAGGGGAGATCGCCGAGAACCTGCGCCATGAACAACGCAAGGTGATCAAGTACAACCATCTCGTCGCCAACATGGTCATCCTGCACAATGTGGTGGGGATGAGCCGGGTGCTGAAGCAGTTGCAGGCCGAGGGAGTGCTAATCAACCAGGAAATTCTGGCTGGGCTGGCCCCATACCGTCTGGAACACATCAATCGCTTTGGCGACTATGTTCTGGATTTCCGGCGCAAGGTTGCGGTGTTGGCGGATGGGTTCCGGATTCTCGATGTTGAATCAGAGGCTTAAAGCAGAAACGGGGAATTTTTCATGATTCCCGGCCGACCCTCAGAAAGGCGAAAACGAGGTTCTGCCGCATATTGCCGACGGTCGCGACGGACAACAGGCGGGCCCGGGCAATGCCGCGCAGATCGCCCTTGACCAGCGTCACCTGGGCACTGTTCATCGCCACGTCGGTACCGGTGCCCATGGCCACTCCGACATCGGCGCGCGCCAGCGCCGGCGCATCGTTGATGCCGTCGCCGGCCATGGCGACGACCCGGCCTTCGCCCTGCAGGCGTTCGACCAGGGCCAGTTTGCCGGCCGGCTTGACTTCGCCATATACCTCGTCGATGCCTAACCGCGCGCCGACGGCTTTGGCCGTGGTCAGCCCGTCGCCTGTGGCCATGATGACCCGCAGACCGACGGCCCGCAGACTCTCCAGCGCCTCCGGCGTACTGGCCTTGACCGGGTCGGAAACGGCAAGCAAGCCGAGCAATTGGCCATCGGCGGCGAGATGCATGACGCTGGCGCCATCTTTCCGGAGCTTTTCGGCTTGTTCGGCAAGGATGGCCGTATCGACGCCTTCTTGCGCCATCAAGGCCCCGTTGCCGAGCGCCAGACGGCGCCCGCCGACCTTGCCGTGCACCCCGATGCCGCTGGCCGACTCGAAATCCTCAACCTTGTCGAGTGCCAGGCCCTGTTCCCGGGCGGCGCGGACGATCGCATCGGCCAGTGGATGTTCGCTACCCTGGTCGAGGCTGGCGGCCAAACGAAGCACCTCATCCACGGTGACGCCGGAAACGGCGATGGCCTGCTCGAAAGTCGGCCGCCCTTCGGTCAGGGTGCCCGTTTTGTCGACAATCAGCGTGTCGACCTTGCCCATCCGCTCGATGGCCGCCGCATCCCGGAACAAGATGCCTTGGGTGGCACCACGGCCCGTCGCGACCATGATCGACATCGGTGTGGCAAGACCCAGCGCGCAAGGACAGGCAATGATGAGCACCGAGACGCCATTGATCAGCCCGAGCAACCAGCCGCGCTCGCCACCAAAGAAGCCCCAGGCGAAGAAACTGCTGAGTGCGATCCCGATCACGACCACTACAAAATACGCCGCCACGACGTCGGCCATCCGCTGCATGGGTGCCTTCGAGCGCTGGGCCTGGGCGACCATCTGCACGATCTGGGCAAGGACGGTCTGCGAGCCGACCTTCTCCGAGCGGATGACCAGGCTGCCGGAAGTGTTCAGGGTTGCGCCGATCGCTTTATCACCGACTCGCTTGGTCACCGGCAGGGGTTCCCCGGTGAGCATCGATTCATCGATGGAACTGACACCTTCGACGACGACGCCGTCGACCGGGACTTTCTCGCCGGGGCGAACACGCAGCAGATCACCGACGTGAACCTGATTGAGCGGCACGTCTTCCTCCGTGCCGTCCGGAGCAATCCGGCGCGCGGTCTTGGGCGCCAGGCCAAGCAGCGACTTGATCGCGGCCGAAGTCTGCGAACGGGCACGCAATTCCAGCATCTGGCCGAGCAGGGTCAGCGAGATGATGACGGCAGCGGCCTCGAAATAGACGCCGATACGACCATGGGCCATGAAGGAGGCCGGAAAAAGCTCCGGTGCCAGCGCGGCGACGACGCTATAGACGAAGGCCGCGCCGGTGCCGATACTGATCAAGGTCCACATGTTCGGACTGCGCTGGATGATCGACCGCCAGCCGCGGACAAAAAACGGGGCGCCGGCCCAGAGCACGATGGGCAGGCTGAGCAGCATCTCGCTCCAGGTCCGGACCACCGGCGTCAACCCGGGAATGACGTGCCCGGCCATGGCCAGTACGACGACGATGACGGTCAATGGCAAGCTGCCCCAGAAACGGCGACGGAAATCCTTGTATTCGCTGTCGTCTTCTTCCTGTTCGAGTCCGGGCAGCAGGGGTTCGAGCGCCATGCCGCATTTTGGGCAGCTGCCCGGCCCGATCTGGCGGATTTCCGGGTGCATCGGGCAGGTGTATTCGGCGCCCGGATCAGCCGTCGGCGCTCCAGACGAGGTCTCGGTAGTTGCCAGATAACGGGCCGGATCGGCGTCGAATTTCGTTTTGCATCCGGCGCTGCAGAACCGGTAGGGAACCCCCTCCAGGATGCTCTGGTGTGGCGATTCAGGCTTTACGATCATGCCGCAGACGGGATCTTGGCTCATGTGGTTTCCTTTCGAAGGGCAATAATATCCAGGTCGGTCTCCCCTCAAAGGGCTTTTTCATACCAGGCCTTGCTGGAATTGATCATTTTCACCAGCCACAGCATCACTGGCACCTCGATCAGTACGCCGACTACGGTGGCCAGGGCGGCGCCGGAGTCGAAACCATACAGGACAATGGCCACCGCCACCGCAAGTTCGAAGAAGTTGGAAACGCCGATCAGCGTCGACGGCCCGGCCACATCGTGGCGGACGCGGAATTTGCGGTTGAGCCAGTAGCCAAGGGCGGCAATCAAGAGGCCCTGGAGAAAGATCGGCACGGCCAGCATGGCAATGATGAGCGGCTGCCGGACAATGGCCTCGCCCTGGAAAGCAAACAGCAGCACCAGCGTCACCAGCAGGGCCACCATGGTGAATGGGGCGATGCGCTCGATGGCTTGCCGGAACGCTTCTTCACCACCGCGCAAGAAATGCTTGCGCAAGCCCTGGGCGATGCCAAGCGGGATGACGATGTACATCACCACCGATAGCAGCAGCGTGTCCCACGGCACCGGAATGGCCGAGACGCCAAGCAGGAAGGCGACGATGGGAGCAAAGGCGAAGACCATCACCAGGTCGTTCAAGGCCACTTGCGAGACGGTGAAGATCGGATCACCCCGGCACAGGTTGCTCCAGACGAAGACCATGGCGGTGCACGGCGCGGCACCGAGCAGGATCAGGCCGGCGATATAGCTATCGAGCTGCCCGGCCGGCAGCCAGGGGGCAAAAACGTGACGGATGAACAGCCAGCCGAGCGCTGCCATGGTGAAGGGCTTGATCGCCCAGTTCACGAACAGCGTGATGGCGATGCTGGCTCTCTGGTTCTTTACCTCACGGATCGAGGCAAAGTCGATCTTCATCAGCATTGGAACGATCATCACCCAGATCAGCAGACCGACCGGGATGTTGACCTGGGCATATTCCATCCTCCCCAGTGCCTGGAAGATGGCCGGGAAGCACTGACCCAGCAGGATGCCGGCGACGATGCAAAGCAGCACCCAGAGACTCAGAAAACGCTCGAAGAAACTCATCGGAGCCCCCGCCGCCTGCTTGGCGCCCCCACCGCACAGGGCGCTCATGCTTCGCTTTCCTGATGAATCCGCCTGGCGGCGGCAGCCACTTCGGCGCTGTTCATGGTTTCCAGCGGCAACGCGACAAAGGCTTCGATGCGCTGGCGTAGTTTGCGGTAGGCCGCCTCGAAGGCAGTGCGCCGGGCTTCCAGGGATTCCACATGGGCCGGATCGGCGATGCCCCAGTGCGCGGTGGTCGGGTGGCCGGGCCAGATCGGACAGGCTTCGCCGGCCGCCGAGGCACAGACGGTAAAGATGAAGTCGATTTCCGGCGCGCCGGGGGCGGCGAATTCATCCCAGGACTTGCTGCGCGCCTCCGGCAGCGGCACGCCGTGCTTTTCCAGGGTTTCCAGTGCCAGCGGATTGACCTTGCCGGTGGGCTGGCTGCCGGCCGAAAAGGCGCGGATACGACCAGGGTTTTCCTGATTGCCAAGGTGGTTGAACAGGGCCTCAGCCAGGAGGGAGCGGGCAGAATTGCCGGTGCACAGCACCAGGATGTTGATGGTCATGACGGGTTCTCCGAATTGGTACAGCCATGGACTGCCTCGCCGCAGGACTCTCCGGCGCAGCAATGCTCGGTCAGGTAGGCGAGCAGATCGTTCATGACCGGGTAGTTGGCCGAATAGAAAATGAAACGGCCGGACTGGGTGGCCCGCACCAGGCCGGCATGGACCAGTTCCTTGAGATGAAAGCTCAGGCGCCCATTGGCCTCGGTGCCCAACTGCGCGGCAATGCACCCCACGGACAGTCCCTCCGGCCCGGCCTGGACCAGCAGGCGGAAGGCCTGCAGGCGTGTTTCCTGGGACAGCGCCGCCAGGGCAGCCAAGGCATTTTTCGTTTCCATGTTTCAATAATAATCGAAGTATTGTGCTTGAAACAAGTCCCGTCATCCCTTTTCACGGGGTGGAGGTTGCCCCGGTGAGTGAAAAACGGGCAGTGGGTCAGAACGGTAGGTCGAGGTCCGGATAGGGCGGGTGGTGCGGGGAAACGGTCTTCAGCCAGGCCTTGAGCTGTTTCGGGTCTGCGGCAGTCGCGATCTGCTGCTGGAGTTCGGCGATCTGCCTCTGGCAGGTGGATATGTCCTGCAGCAGCATGGATATCAGGTCACTGGGGTGAAGCGCCTTGAAGGGAGGCAGGCCAAAATCGGTTATGAGCTGTTCTTCGACGTGCTGGATTTCCATGTCCAGATCCTCCAGTTGCCCCTTCAGGATCTTGATGTAGTGCTTGAGGCGCTCGGGACGGATGGCGGCCAGGTGGGCCTGGTCGATGTGCTCGAGTTCGAGCTGCAGTTCCAGCAGCTGCAGCAGGTTGCCCTTCTCGTAGGCCTCGTTGGCCCGCTGCATCAGGACCGTCTTGCGCGCCTGCTCCGCCGGGTCCGGCTCCCGGTCCGGGTGCAGCGCGCTGGCCAGCTTGCGGAACACCTCCCGGATGGACTGGCTCTGTTGCTTCTCCTCGGCCTCCTGGCGCGCCGCGCGTGCTTCCTCTTGCCGGGATCTCTTGCGGCTTGACTCCGCCTCGGCGTGCGCCTCCTGCTGCGCCCGGAACTGGCTTTCGACCCGCTTCAAGACCTCCTCTGGCGAATTCATGTCCACGTCGTCGCCCAGATCCATGCCCAGCGTGAGTTCCAGCATGGCTTTCATGCCTTCCAGGCGCGCCGCCTCATCTTCGTCGTAGTCCGACGGGCTGTGCTTGTTGAACAGTTCCTTGAGCTCACCGTGGTCCTTGTGCGCCAGCACGGCTTCGGACAACTCCACGATCAGCTCTGCCAGTTTGCGCTTTTCGCCCTTCGTGATGCCCTTCGTGCCATGGGCCGCATCCAGGGCTCGGGCGAGTTGCCATTGCAGATCCAGGCACTGCTCCTGCAACGGCAGGAGGTCGCTGGCGTATTTCTGCCGGAAGATCGGCAGGATGTCTTCCCACTCGCCCATACGGGCCCGGCGCGCCCCGATTTTCTTGATCAGGCCGTTGAAGGCCTTCTGATCCTTGCTCAAGGGCGCCGTGTCAGTGGGCACGATGCGGGCGGAGGTCGAGACGGGTTTGTGTCCGAACAGGGGCATGGCAGTAGTCTGGGTGATCCGGAGGAGCGAACCAGGCCCGCTCCCGGTGGCAAAATACAAAGGCCGGAGTATACCGAATTGGTGGCGAATTGGCGGTGGCCTGCAGCTTCGCCTGGCGCAGCTTCAGTTGCCCGACCTGGGGGCGGGGTGCCGGCCCAATCGGGAACTACAAGGGGAAACCACAAGGGGAAACTACTGGGGGGAAACTACTGGGCGATCAGGCGCCGCGGCCAGAGCTTGCCATCGTCTTTGACCTCCCCTACTCCCAGCAATCGTTGCTCGACATATACCCGCGCCACCCCCTGCAAGCCGGCGGGCGGTTGAACCGGATTGCCGTGGCTGAAACGGGCTTCGCCCGCCGGGTCCACCTGTATGGCGGGCAAGGTAGATAGCAGACTGTCCACCGGCCTGAGCCGGGAGAGGCGCTGGTTTTCCTCCAGGGATTCCAGTTCCGCCAGGGTGACAGCCCCCTCGAGACGCAAAGGGCCGACCTGGGTGCGGCGCAGGGCAACGAGATGGGCGCCACAGCCCAGGGCCTGGCCCAGGTCTTCGGCCAGCACCCGGATATAGGTGCCCTTGCTGCAACGGACGCGCAAACGGAGCAACGGCAGATCGCAGGCCAGCAGTTCCAGGGCGTGAAGGGTGACCGGACGAGCCTGACGTTCCACCTCCACCCCCTGCCGGGCCAGTTCGTGCAGGGGGCGTCCCTCCCGCTTCAGGGCGGAATACATCGGAGGCACCTGCAAAATGGTGCCGGTGAAACGGGGCAGCATGGCCAGGACATCGGTCTCGGTACAGCTGACCGGGGCCGTGCGCATCACCTGCCCTTCCCGGTCGCCCGTGTCCGTGCAGCTTCCCAGCAGCACCCGGGCTTCGTAGGTTTTATCCGCCTCCAGCAGATCGGCGGAAAATTTGGTGGCCTCGCCGAAACACAGAGGCAGGAGGCCGGTCGCCATGGGGTCGAGGGTGCCGGTATGCCCGCCCTTGGCGGCCGAGAACAGCCGGCGCGCCTTCTGCAGGGCGGCGTTGGAAGTCATGCCTTCGGATTTGTCCAGTAAAAGGACGCCATCTACCTGTTTCCAGGTGCGTTTGACTGACATGAATGGCCGGGTTCAGTGGCGGGTGGGCTCGTCGTCATCGGAGCCATGGACATGACCATGCGCGATTTCTTCGGCACTGGCGGGACGGACAGCGGTAACGGTGCAGGTGAACACCAGGGCCATGCCGGCCAGGGGATGGTTGCCATCCAGTACCACCTTGTCGTCGGCAATATCGGTCACCCGGTAGATGAGGAAATCGTCTTCATCAGACCCCTGGGGGGCGCCTTCAAACTGCATGCCGACTTCCAGTTCCTTGGGGAAATCCTTGCGCGGCTCGACCTGGACCAGTTCCGGATCGTAATCGCCGAAGGCTTCATCAGGTTGCAGCTTGACGATGACGCGCTCCCCTACCCTCTTGCTTTGCAAGGCTTCTTCGATTTTGGGGAAGATGTCATCGTAGCCGCCATGGAGATACACCAGGGCATCGCGGCCTTCGTCCACCAATGTGCCATCGGGATCGGTCACGTTGTAGTCCAGGGTCACGACGGTATTCTTGACGACTTGGGTATTCATGTTACTGCTCCTTGATGAGTGCGGCCGTGCCACTAAATGATGAAGGGTTGTGCAGGCCGGAGGCGTTTGAAAACAACTTCACGGACTGCCCGGTCCTGGCTTGAGGTATAAAAGCGGAGAAACCGGCCGGATTCTAGCAATCTATTCTTCAATTCCCAAAAAAGGATCTGTCATGAAAACCAGGCTTGCCCTCCCTGCCCTGTTATTCCTCCTCCTGCCCAGTCCGGCAAGCTGGGCCGGGACGCGGGTGGATATCGCAGCGGATGCCAGCTATCCGGCCAGCAATGATCTGGCCCGCGCCACGGTTTTTGCCGAAGCCAGCGGCCCCAACCCCAAAGCCTTGGCACGGCAGATCAACGGCCTCATGGCAGAGGCCGGCCAGATCGCCAAAAGCCATGGCAAGGTAAAAGTCCAGAGCGGCAACACCTCCACCTACCCGAACTATGGCAGGAGCGGCAAGATCGAGGCTTGGCGCATGCGTTCAGAACTGGTGCTGGAATCGCGGGATATGGAAAGCCTGTCGGAACTGGTGGGCAAGCTTCAGGAGAGTCTGGGGGTCGCCAGCATCCAGTTCATGCCCGCCCCGGAAACCCGGAAGCAGGCGGAAGACCAGGCGGTCAAGGCGGCCATTGCTGCGTTCCAGGACCGGGCCGCGCGGGTCGGCCAGATCCTGGGCAAACCCTACAAGATCGAACAGATGAGCATCAATACCTCTGCTCACTATCGCCCTCCGGTCATGTACCGCAAGGCGGGCCCCATGATGGCGGAAGCCGCGGCCCCGATGCCCATGGAAGCAGGAGAAAGCCAGGTCCAGGTCAGTATCAATGGCCGGATCGAACTGGCGGACTGAAATATCCGGTAACAAAGTCTGAAAATTGCTGACGCCCGGCTGGCTATACTCCGCAGCCACTTGCCTCCACTGTGATGACTGGCTCCGTGCTGAACATTTCCTTGCCCCGCTTCCCGGTCACCCTGGCCTGCCTGATGCTCCTGAGCGGGGCGGGCCACGGGGCGCCGGACCCGTTCAAGATGGACAGGCGGGTTCTTGTCCCACGGCCTGTCAGTCAGGAGCCGATGGCAGCCCCCTGCCAGCCCCCGTCTGCCGACACCCTGCTGACCCTGACTCAGGTGGTGGATGAGGCCCTCTGCCATAATCCGAGAACCCGCGAGGCCTGGGCCAATGCCCGGGCCCAGGCGAGCCTTGCCGGAGTGGCCCAAGCGGCGTATCTGCCGAGCCTCAATGCAAGTCTTGGCATCGGCCGGCGCTACAGCGAGATGGAGGGCAATAACCAGAATGCCGAGCAGAACACCGCCAGCCTGACCCTGTCTTATTTGCTGTATGACTTTGGCGGCCGGGCCGCAAATCTGGAAAACAGCCGGCAACTGCTGGAGGCGCTCCTGGCAACCCAGGATGCAACCCGCCAGAACGTGTTTCTCAGCGCCCTGCAGGCTTTTTATCAGGTTCATGCCACGGAAGCGGCTGTCCAGGCCGCACGGGAATCGGAGCAGGCCGCCCAGGAAAGTTTCAAGGCGGCCGAGGCGCGTTACCTGGCGGGGGCCGCCACCCCGGCTGACAAACTGCAGGCCCAGACCGCCTATTCCCAAGCCATGCTGAACCGTATCAAGGCCGAGGGAAACTTCAAAAATGCCCAAGGGGTGCTGGCCAATGTCATGGGCCGGGATGCATACACCCCGGTGCGCCTGATGCCCATCGAAGCCCGCTTCCCGGAACAGCGTTTCGAGCAGAACCTGGAAACCCTGGTAGCGATGGCCAAGGCCCGGCGCCCTGACCTGCTGGCGGCCGAAGCCCGCTACAAGGCGGCCCAGGCCAGTATTGCCGCCGTCCGGGCCGAAGGCATGCCCGCCCTGAGCCTGGGCATCACCCCGAGCTATCAATCCCTGGATGGCGTTTCCAGCCAGACCGGCAGCCTGGGGCTGACCCTGAACATTCCCCTCTTCACCGGCTTTGCCAACAGTTACCAGATCCGGGCGGCGGAAGCCCGCCTGGAGGCCAGCGCCGCCCAACGGGAACAACTGGCCCAGCAGGTCGCTCTGGATGTCTGGCAGGCCTACCAGAACCTGATCACGGCGACCCATGCCCTGCGTACCACCGCCGACCTGCTGGCCAGCGCCCTGGCCTCGGAACAGGTGGCCCTGGGGCGCTACAAGGCCGGGGTAGGCAATATCCTCGATCTGCTCAATGCCCAGAGCGCCCTGGCCAATGCCCGCCTGCAACGGATTCAGTCTGCCTTTGACTGGCACATCGCCCGGGCCTCCCTGGCCCAAGCCATGGGCCAGATGGATAAACGGCTGCTGGACACCCCCCTGCCCGTCGATACGAATGCCGGACCTGCACGGAATACCCCATGAAACTGCCAACTCCGAAATCCCTGCTCAAGCCCCTGCCCCTCTTCATTCTGGCTGTCCTGATGAGTGTCGCCGCCTGGTATTTTTACGGGCAGGGCAACCGGCGCAGCCCCGAGGAGCGTTACCGCCTGAGCACCATCGCAATCGGCAAGCTGAGCCAGACGGTCTCTGCCAATGGCACCCTGAATCCGGTCACCCTGGTGAATGTGGGCACCCAGGTCTCGGGTCGGGTCAAGACGCTTTATGTGGATTTCAACGACCATGTGGAGCAAGACCAGATACTGGCTGAACTCGATGACTCCCTGCTCGCTGCCCAGCTGCGCCAGAGCGAAGCCAGCCTGAGCAGCGCCAGCGCCTCCCTGGATCTGGCCCGCGCCAATGAACAACGCATGCGGACCCTGTTTGCCCAAGAGTATGTCTCGCGCCAGGAACTGGATCAGTCGGTGCAGGCCCTCAAGACCGCCCAGGCCCAGTTGCGCCAGGCCCAGGCCCAGTTCGACAAGGACCGGGCCAATCTGGGTTACACCATCATCCGCTCCCCCGTCTCCGGCGTGGTGGTGGATCGCCAGGTGGATGTCGGCCAGACCGTGGCGGCCAGTTTCCAGACCCCTACCCTGTTCAAGATTGCCCAGGACCTCTCCAAGATGCAGATTGACTCGGCCTTTGCCGAGGCCGATGTGGGCAACATCCGGGTGGGCCAGCCTGTACGCTTCAATGTGGATGCCTTTCCGGACCGCAGTTTCCAGGGCGAGGTCAAGCAGATTCGACTGAATCCCACCACCATTTCCAATGTCGTGACCTACAACGTAGTGGTCTCGGTGGACAACCCCGAACAGATTCTGCTGCCCGGCATGACGGCCTATGTGAATATCACCGTGGCCAGGCGGGATGGCGTGCTGCTGGTGCCCAATGCTGCCCTGCGCTACCGCCCGGCCGAAAAGGCGGAAGGAACGAAAGCCGCCATGGCAAACACCCCCCCGGGCGGGGTGCTGAGCGGTACCACGCCGCGCAGGGGGCCACCCCAGCCCGGCGGCGGCCCGCGTAATGACAGCCGGCGGGAAGGCGCCAGCAAGGGCACCGTCCATGTGCTGCGGGATGGTCAGGGGGTGCCTGTCTCCATCGAACTGGGGATTACCGACAACCGCAATACCGAAGTCACCGGAGGAGAACTCAAGGCCGGCGACCAAGTCATCATCGGCGAAAACACCGCCGAGGCCGCCGCTCCCTCCAGCGGCACGCTGCGCATGAGGGCGTTCTGATGGCTGAACCGGTTATCCGGATTGCCGATCTGCACAAGGCCTATGACACGCCGGCGGGCCCTTTCCCGGTGCTCAAGGAGGTGAATCTGGAGGTTCAGCCGGGGGAATTCGTGGCCATCATGGGGCCCTCCGGCTCGGGCAAGTCCACCTTCATGAACATCCTCGGCTGCCTGGATCGCCCTACTTCCGGCCGCTACGAACTGGATGGCAAGAGCGTCGCGGCCATGAGCAAGGACGAAACCGCCCGGCTGCGCAACCAGACCCTGGGTTTCGTGTTCCAGGGCTTCAACCTGCTGCCGCGCATGAGCCTGGAAGACAATGTCGCCCTGCCCCTGGTTTACAGCCAGGTCGAAAAACCCATCCGCCGGGAGCGGGCCCGGGAACTGCTCGCCAGGGTCGGGCTGGAGAAATACGCCAGCTCTTTGCCCAACCGCATTTCCGGCGGGCAGCAGCAGCGGGTGGCCATTGCCCGGGCGCTGGTCAACAAGCCCCGGCTGATTCTGGCCGATGAGCCCACCGGCAATCTGGACAGCCACACCAGCGAAGAAATCATGGCGCTCTTCAATGAACTGAATCAGGAAGGCATCACCATCGTGCTGGTCACCCACGAAGCGGATGTTGCCCAGCATGCCCAGCGCCAGGTGCGTTTTCTCGATGGCCGCATCGTCCGGGACGAGCCCACCCACCCCCTGGAGACAATTCCATGCTGAGGTGGATGCTCCACGAAGCCTGGAGCGCCATGGGCGCCAACCGGCTGCGCACCCTGCTCACCATGCTGGGCATGGTAATCGGCGTCGGCGCCGTGGTGCTGATGATGGCCGTGGGCCAGGGGGCCCAATATGCGGTGGCCCAGAGTATCAATTCCATGGGCAGCAACCTGTTCGTGGTGCTGTCGGGCTTCACCAATACCGGCGGTGTGCGCAGCGGCAGCGGCGGTGGCCCGACCCTGACGGTGAGGGACGCCAATGCCATTGCCGAGCTGGACAATATCGAGGCTTCGGCCCCGGTGCACATGGGTACCGCCCAGGTGATCTATGGCCCCAACAATTGGAATACCTCCATCATCGGCACCACCCCGGATTACCTGGCCGTCCGGGCCTGGAACGTGGTGGAGGGCTCTCCCTTCACCGCTTCGGACCTGCGTTCGGCCACCCGGGTGACCCTGATCGGCAAGACCACCGCCCAGAACCTTTTTGGCGACGAAAACCCCGTCGGCAAGACCCTGCGCATCAAGCAAAGCCCCTTCGTGGTGCTCGGTGTCCTGGCTCCCAAGGGCCAGAGCCTGGATGGCCGGGATCAGGACGACACCCTGCTCATCCCGCTCACCACGGCCCAGCGTCAGGTATTCGGGACTCCCTTCCCCGGCTCCGTGCGCATGATCATGGTCCAGGCCTCCCGTCCGGAAGTCATGCCCCAGGCAGAACAGGCCATCATCGCCCTGCTGCGCCAGCGGCACCGGCTACGGGAGGGCGTGGATAACGACTTCTTCGTGCGCAACCTCACCGCCGTAGCCGACTCGGCGGCCGAGACCACCCGCATCATGTCGTTGCTGCTAGGCGCCATCGCCTCGGTATCCCTGCTGGTGGGCGGCATCGGCATCATGAACATCATGCTGGTTTCGGTCACGGAGCGGACCCGGGAAATCGGCATCCGCATGGCGATTGGTGCCCGTGAGCAGGACATCCTGATGCAGTTCCTGCTGGAGGCCATCCTGATCTCCGTGGCCGGCTGCCTGATCGGCCTGCTCCTGGGAGTCGGGGGCGCGGTGCTGGCCAACCGCCTCACCAACACTCCGGTGATGATTTCCGGCAGCACGGTGCTGGTTGCCTTCTCCGTGGCCGCCGGCATTGGCATCTTCTTCGGCTATTACCCGGCCCGGAAAGCCGCCCGACTCGATCCCATCGAAGCGCTGCGTTACCAGTGAACGTAAAAAAGCCCAGCGTTTGCGGCTGGGCTGGTGCCATTCGATTCAGTGGCGGCGGGCGTGTTGAGCATGTGCCGGGCCGGGGGGCCGGCCGGGCATGTGCCGGAAAGTGATGCGGCCCTTGCTCAGATCATAGGGCGACAGTTCCAGAGTGACCTTGTCACCGGCAATGATCTTGATGTGGTGCTTGCGCATCTTGCCTGCGCTGTAGGCGACAAGACCGTGACCGTTTTCCAGCGTGACGCGAAAACGGGAGTCCGGCAGCACTTCATCGACAGTGCCCTGCATTTCGAGAATTTCTTCCTTGGCCATGACCATCCCTTCTGAATGATGAAAAAGAAAAACCCGGCCTGTGCCGGGTTCCGGAGGGAGGCAGACCGGGACCCGCCCGGCATACATTCCCCATGCGCCGATTTTTATTCGGGACGAATATTGGTGGCCTGGGGACCCTTGGGGCCGGTGCTCACATCAAAGCTGACGCGCTGACCTTCGGTCAGGCTCTTGAAACCCTGGGACTGGATGGCGGAGAAGTGAGCGAAAAGATCGTCACCCCCGTTTTCGGGAGAAATGAAACCGAAGCCCTTGGCATCGTTGAACCACTTGACAGTACCTGTTGCCATGTCTTGTATCCTTTTTGGAAAATTTGAAAGGGGAATGCCCCCTGAAGGGACGAAACTCAAGACGGCGGGGTATTGAAGTGGGACGAACCGGAACGACGGGAACTGAACCTGCCAAAACTGCACTACTTGAAAATCGCTGGAACGAACTATGCGCTTCATGGCCGGGAAAAGCAAAGGATATTTGCACATTTTTCTGAAATGAATGCGCCAATCCCGTTTTCATTGCTCCCGTTTTCATTGCTATCCGGCTTTTTTCGGGAATTCGGATTCCCTGGTTGAAATCCCTTCCCGGGCTTTTTGATGGTGTTGCAAACCCAAAAGGATTGAGTGCTTGATTCTCTCTAGTCGTCAAGGATTTTCTGTAACTACGCTATCAACCAGCCACCACGAAATTCAGGCAGGGCAGACGGGCGACCCTCTCAACCGGTTAATCCGGATACCCCTTTTTTTTCTGGGGGGGCGGCAAGGGCGTGGCGGAACCGCTGCCCGGGTCCTGGGATTTTTCCGGAATGGGAATGAACAGCTCCCCCGTCTTGATCATGCCCAGTTCGAAGCGGGCCCGTTCCTCGATCGCATCATAGCCGGTCTTCAAGTCCCGGACTTCCGCATCCAGCCCGGCATTGCGCAGTTCCAGCTGGCGCGTCACTTCCTTGTACTGTTGCAACTGACGGTCGTACTCCCACACCTTCAACCACCCGCCCTTGCCAAACCAGAGCGGGTATTGCAGGCAGGCAATGAGCGCGAGAAGTCCGACCGTAAGCCAGCGCATGTCTGAAAAACCCGGGGTATGGGGCCTCCTCAGCGGAGGTTGTAGAAGGTTTCGCGACCAGGGTAGGACGCGGTATCGCCCAGGTCTTCCTCGATCCGGATCAGCTGGTTGTACTTGGCGATCCGGTCCGAACGGGAGAGCGAGCCGGTCTTGATCTGGCCGGCGTTGAGGCCCACGGCGATGTCGGCGATGGTGGAATCTTCGGTCTCGCCGGAACGGTGCGAGATCACGGCGGTGTAGCCGGCGCGCTTGGCCATTTCCACGGCGGCAAAGGTTTCGGACAGGGTACCGATCTGGTTGATCTTGATCAGGATGGAGTTGGCGATGCCTTTCTGGATGCCCTCCTTGAAGATGCGGGTGTTGGTGACGAAGACGTCGTCGCCGACGATCTGCACCTTCTTGCCCAGGCGGTCGGTCAGCAGTTTCCAGCCGTCCCAATCGGCTTCGGACATGCCGTCTTCAATGGAGACGATGGGGAACTGGTCGGCCAGATTGGCCAGGTAATCCACGAACTGGGCGGAGGTCAGTTGCAGACCTTCACCGGCCAGCACGTACTTGCCATCCTTGTAGAATTCCGAGGCGGCGCAGTCCAGGGCCAGCAGCACATCCCGACCGGGCACATAGCCGGCGTTTTCGATGGCCTGGACGCAAAGTTGCAGGGCTTCGGCATGGCTGCCCAGGTTGGGGGCGAAACCGCCCTCGTCCCCCACGGCGGTGGAAAAGCCCTTTTTGTCGAGCAGCTTCTTCAGGGCGTGGAACACTTCGGCGCCACAACGCAGGGCTTCCCGGAAGGAAGTCTGGCTGACGGGCATGATCATGAATTCCTGGATGTCCAGGCTGTTGTTGGCATGCTCGCCGCCGTTGATGATGTTCATCATCGGCACCGGCATCTGCATCGGACCCATGCCGCCGAAATAACGGTAGAGCGGCAGGCCGGATTCCTCGGCGGCGGCCTTGGCCACGGCCATGGAGACCGCCAGGATGGCGTTGGCGCCCAGGCGGGACTTGTTCTCGGTGCCGTCCAGATCGATCAGGGTCTGGTCGATGAAAGCCTGTTCCTGGGCATCGAGGCCGATGATGGCTTCGGAGATTTCGGTGTTGACGTTCTCGACGGCCTGGAGCACCCCCTTGCCCAGGTAGCGGCCCTTGTCGCCGTCACGCAGTTCGATGGCTTCCCGGGAGCCGGTGGAAGCGCCGGAAGGCACGGCGGCCCGACCCATGACGCCGGATTCGAGCAGCACGTCGCATTCGACCGTGGGGTTGCCGCGGGAATCGAGGATTTCGCGGGCGATCACATCAACCACAGAACTCATACTTCTCTCCTATTTCAATCACTTGAATTGCAAACCAAAGAAACTACTTCAATTCTTCGAAACCGGCGGCCTTGGTGGCCTCGTCCAGGGCCACCAGGGTGGTGAGCAGGCTTTCCATGCGCGCCAGGGGCCAGCTGTTGGGGCCATCGGAAAAGGCCTGCTCGGGATGGGGGTGGGTTTCCATGAACAGGCCGGCGATGCCCACGGCCACGGCGGCCCGGGCCAATACCGGCACGAATTCGCGCTGTCCGCCGCTCCTGTCCCCCTGCCCGCCCGGCAACTGCACCGAGTGGGTGGCATCGAACACCACCGGGCAAGCGCTCTCCCGCATGATCGCCAGGGCGCGCATGTCGGCCACCAGATTGTGGTAGCCGAAGGAGGCGCCGCGCTCGCAGACCATGAGGTTGTCGGCGCCGCCATTGGCCTCGCGGGCCTTATTCACCACGTGCTTCATGTCGTCCGGGGCGAGGAACTGGCCTTTCTTGATATTCACCGGCTTGCCGCAGGCCGCCACGGCGTGGATGAAGTCGGTCTGGCGGCAGAGGAAGGCCGGGGTCTGCAGCACGTCCACCACCGCGGCGACCTGGGGAATGTCGGCTTCTGTATGCACGTCGGTGAGCACCGGCACCCCCACCTGGCGCCGTACTTCAGCCAGCATCTCGAGGCCGGCTTCGAGGCCAGGGCCGCGCACGGACTTGCCGGAGCTGCGGTTGGCCTTGTCGTAGGAGGCCTTGAAGATGTAGGGAATGCCCAGCCGGCCGCACACTGCCTTCAGGGTGCCGGCCACCTCGACGCAGAGTTCCAGGGATTCGGCCGTACAGGGGCCGGCAATCAGGAACAGGGGCTGGTCGAGACCGGCCTCGAAGCCACAGAGCTTCATGCCCTGGCCTGCTTCTGCGCCAGGGCCGCCTGAACGTAGGAGGTAAACAGGGGATGGCCCTGGCGCGGGTTGGAGGTGAATTCCGGATGGAACTGGCAGGCCACGAACCAGGGATGCACCGCGTCGGGCAGTTCGATCATTTCGCACAGATCGGTGCCCGGGGCGCGGCCGGAAACGATCAGCCCCTTTGCTTCCAGCTGGCTGAGCAGGGTGTTGTTCACTTCATAGCGGTGCCGGTGCCGCTCGACGATTTCCGGCTTGCCGTAAATGCTGCGGGCCTTGCTGCCTTCCTTGAGGAGGCAAACCTGGCCGCCCAGGCGCATGGTGCCGCCGAGGTCGGAATCACCGGAGCGTTTTTCCAGCTTGCCGGAGGCATCCAGCCATTCGGTGATCAGGCCGACCACCGGATAGGGAGTGTCCGGATCAAACTCGGTGGAATGGGCGCCGGCCATGCCGGCCACGTCCCGGGCGAATTCCACCACGGCCATCTGCATGCCCAGACAGATGCCCAGATAGGGCACCTTGTTTTCCCGGGCGTAGCGGATGGCGGCGATCTTGCCTTCGGTGCCGCGCTTGCCGAAGCCGCCCGGCACCAGGATGGCGTCCATGGTCTTCAGCGCATCGACGCCTTCGGTTTCCAGGGCTTCGGAATCGAGGTAATGGATATTGATCTTGCTGCGAGTGTGCATGCCGGCGTGGTTGATCGCCTCGATCAGGGATTTGTAGGACTCGGTGAGGTCCACATACTTGCCCACGAAGGCGATGTCGAGCTGATGTTCCGGGTGTTCCAGGGCATCGATCAGCTTTTCCCAGATGCTGAGGTCGGCGGCCTTGGCCAGGATGCTCAGCTTGTGACAGACGATTTCGTCCAGCATCTGCTCATGCAGCATGCCGGGAATCTTGTAGATCGAATCGGCGTCCAGGCACTCGATCACGGCTTCGGGCATGACGTTGCAAAAGAGGGCGATCTTGCGCCGCTCTTCCTCGGGAACGGAACGATCGGCCCGGCACAGCAGCACGTCGGGCTGAATCCCGATTTCGCGCAGTTCCTTGACGGAATGCTGGGTGGGCTTGGTCTTCAGTTCCCCGGCCGTGGGAATGTAGGGCAAGAGCGTGAGGTGGATGTAGCAGGTGTTGTTGCGGCCTTCCACGAGGCCCATCTGACGGATGGCTTCGAGGAACGGCAGCGATTCGATGTCGCCCACGGTGCCGCCCACCTCGACGATGGCCACGTCGGCGCCCTCGGCACCGGCCTTGATCTTGTCCTTGATTTCGTCGGTGATATGGGGAATGACCTGGACCGTCTTGCCCAGATACTCACCCCGGCGCTCCTTCTTCAGGACCGTGTCATATACCTGGCCGGTGGTGAAATTGTTGCGCCTGGACATCCTGGCGCTGGTGAAGCGCTCGTAGTGGCCCAGGTCGAGGTCGGTTTCGGCCCCGTCTTCGGTAACGAACACCTCACCGTGCTGAAAGGGCGACATGGTGCCGGGGTCGACGTTGATGTAGGGGTCCAGCTTGAGGTGGGTAACCTTGATGCCACGGGATTCGAGGATGGCCCCGAGAGACGCGGCGGCGATGCCTTTACCCAGGGAAGACACCACACCGCCAGTGACGAATACGTATTTGGTCATGAAAATACAGGCCGCGGGAAAGCGCAATTCTAGCCGAAAACCCCGTGGGCCGTCGACGCACTCGCGGGATTCCGGTTGTAAAGCTGGATTTGCCCGGCCGCCTCGGCGCTGAGCCGCACCGCTTCGCGGCCCAGGCACCGGCATGTGCGGAGGCGGGAAACAAGGGAACGCCTGGTGGGCCCAGGGGCAGATGGGCCGGATGCGTTTCAGCCTGCCAGTGGACATGGGCGCCACAATTCAACACGGGGTGGCGGGAGCTTCGCTAGAATGCCTGCCTCGTCTTTTCATCTTGCCAACCGGAGACCCCCATGTTTCTCGCCATGAACCGTTTCAAGATCGCCCGCGGCCACGAAGAAACCTTCGTCGAGCACTGGCGCCGCCGGGAAAGCTACCTGGGCGAAGTCCCTGGCTTTGTCCGCTTTCACCTTCTGAAGGGGCCGCAGACCGAGGCATACACCCTCTTTGCCTCCCATACCGAATGGGAATCCGAACAGGCCTTTGCCGACTGGACCCAGTCGGAAGCCTTCATGAAGGCCCATGCCAATGCCGGCAAGGCGCCCCGGGAAATCTACCTGGGCCCGCCCGAGCTGGAACTCTTCGAGTCCATCCTCTGAATCTGAATCGACCCCATGCTGAGTTATCGTCACGCCTATCATGCCGGCAATCATGCCGACGTCCTGAAACATCTGGTGCTGGTGCAGATCCTCCAGTACATGACCGAAAAGCCTGCCCCGATGTGGGTGGTGGATACCCATGCCGGGGCCGGCCGTTACAGCCTGGAGTCGGTCCAGGCGGAAAAACTGGGGGAATTCAAGGACGGCATCGGCCGCCTCTGGAACGCCACCGGCCAGCCCAAGGCCGTCGCCGAATATCTCGATGCGGTGCGGGAACAAAATCCGGACGGCAAGCTCGCCCACTATCCCGGTTCGCCCTGGCTGGCCTACCAGTCCCTGCGCAAGGAAGACCGGCTGCGCCTCTTTGAACTGCACAGCAATGAAGTGAAATTACTGGCCAGGACCTTCAACGGCACCGGCCGCCAGGTGAACATCGTCGAAGGCGACGGGCTGGCCGCCCTGAACGTGATACTGCCGCCCCCCACCCGCCGCGGCCTGGTGCTGATCGACCCCTCCTACGAAACCCGCAACGACTACGCCGCCGTGATCAAGGCCCTGAAGGAAGCCCTGAAACGCTTTGCCACCGGCACCTATGCCCTCTGGTATCCCCAGGTCGCCAAGATCGAATCCCGCCAGTTGCCGGAGCGGCTCAAGCACCTGCCGGTCAAGAGCTGGCTGCATGCCAGCCTGCGGGTCGCGGCCCCCGCCACGGACGGCTTTGGCATGCACGGCAGCGGCATGTTCATCATCAACCCGCCCTGGACCCTGGCGGAAACCCTGCGCCAGACCCTGCCCTGGCTCACCGGGCAGCTGGCCCAGGGCGAGGGCGCCGAGTGGAAGCTCGAAGTGCAGGACAAGTGACGCACGCTTTAGTCGTCTTCCCGCGCCAGCACCGTGTATTTGTCGCGCCGGCCATGGCTTTTTTCCACCGGATATTTTTGCGCGTTCTTGACCAGCTTCTGCCGCAGCGCCTGGCCCAGGTCGATGCCGGCCCGCTCGGCCACGAGCAGGAGATAGGCGAGCACGTCGGCGCATTCGTCGGCCAGGGCCTCGCGCCCGGCCGGGTCGCCGGGCAGGGCCTCGATTTCGGCATCGCTCTGCCACTGAGTCAGCTCGAGGAGCTCGGCCGCCTCCAGGTTGAGGGCGACGATGAGCTGCCGCAGGCCATGGAACTGGGCCCAGTTGCGCGCATCACGAAAGGCGAGCACGGCCCGGGTCAGGTCTTCCAGATTTTCCGCCATTTTTTTCTCCACTTCGTTTCTCCACTTCGCATCCAACGAGGCGCTCATGATAACGGACCCCATTTTCACCGGCCTGACTCCCCAGGCCGTGTGGCGGCATTTCGCCACCCTCTGCGCCATCCCCCGCCCCTCCAAGCACGAGGCCGCCCTGCGCCGCCACCTCATGGACTGGGCCGCTGCGCGCGGCCTCGACGCCCGGGAGGATGCCGCCGGCAACCTGATCCTGACCAGGCCCGCCAGCCCGGGGCGGGAACAGGCGCCGGGCATCGTGCTTCAGGGCCATCTCGACATGGTCGCCCAGAAACACTCGGACTACGCGCACGACTTCTTTCGCGACCCCATCCGGCCCGAGCTCGAAAACGGCTGGCTGCTCGCCCGCCACACTACCCTGGGCGCCGATAACGGCATCGGCGTCGCCCTGGCCCTGGCCGCCCTGGAGGACGACCGCCTGGCCCACGGCCCTCTCGAGGTTCTGCTCACCGCCGACGAGGAAGCCGGCATGGGTGGGGCACGCGCGCTCGAAGCCGGCACCCTGCAGGGCCGCTACCTGATCAACCTGGATACGGAGGAATGGGGCCAGTTCTATCTGGGCTGCGCCGGGGGAGTGGACGTGCTGGCGCAACTACCCGCGCCGGCCATCCCGGCTGCCAGCGGCTGGGTGGGCATGGAAGTCAAGCTCGACGGCCTCACGGGCGGCCATTCCGGTGTCGACATCCATGAAAACCGGGCCAACGCCATCCGCCTCATGCTCGCCCTGCTCCTGGAACTGGGGCTACCTTACCGCTTTGCCGTGGCGCGCCTCACTGGCGGCAGCGTGCGTAATGCCCTGCCCCGCTCGGCCCAGGCCCTGCTCCTCATGCCTGCCCTGCAGTGCTCGGCCTTTCGCCATGCGGTGCAGCAGATATCCGTCCGGCTGCGCCGCCAGTACCTGGACACGGACCCGGAACTGTCCTTGAGCGCCCTGCCCTCGGAGGCGCTGGCCGACACCGTGATCGAGCCCCGTGCCTTGCGCCGGCTGGCCCTGGCCCTGAGCGAGGCGCCCTACGGCGTCGCCGCCATGAGTCAGGATTTTCCCGGCGTGGTCGAGACTTCCAGCCATCTCGGCACCCTGGACCTTGCCCCCGGACGCTGTGAGGCGGGCTTTCTCGTGCGTTCCCTCCGCGACCCGGCAAGGGACGCCCTGGCCGAGCAGATTGCCGGGCAGATCCGCGCCGCCAGCGGCACGGCGACCATCTTCGGCGCCTATCCGGGTTGGGAGCCCAGGCCCGACTCAACCCTCCTGGCCCGCTGCCAGGCCGTTTATGCCAGCCTCTACGGCCAGCCTGCCGGCCTGCAGGTGATCCACGCCGGGCTCGAATGCGGCCTGATCGCCCACAGCCATCCGCAACTCGAGATGATTTCCTTCGGCCCCGACATTCGCGGCGCCCACGCCCCCGGCGAGCGGGTGGAAGTGGCCTCCGTGGGCCGCTGCTGGCAACTGCTCACGGCCCTCCTCGACCAGCTTGCCCTGCCGCAACGGAGGCACTCATGAGCGGCTACCGCCTCGATGCCCTTACACCGCAGCTCGACAGGGAGGTCTGGGTGGCCCCCAACGCCACCGTGATCGGCGACGTCCGCCTCGGCGAGCGGGCCTCGGTCTGGTTCAATGCCGTGCTGCGCGGCGACAACGAGCCGATCTGCATCGGCGCCGAAACCAATCTCCAGGATGGCGCCATCCTGCACACCGACGCCGGCATCCCGATGTCCATCGGCGCCCGCGTCACCGTGGGTCACAAGGTGGTGCTGCATGGCTGCAACGTCGGCGACGGCTGCCTGATCGGCATCGGCTCGATCCTCCTCAACCGCTGCCGGATCGGCGCCCACTGCCTCGTCGGCGCCAACACCTTGATCCCCGAGGGCAAGGTATTCCCGGATCGGGTGCTGATCCTGGGCTCTCCCGGCAAGGTCGTGCGCGAGCTGAGTGACGAGGAAGTCGCCCGCCTGGAAAAGAGCGCCGCCCACTATGTGCAAAATGCCCGGCGCTACCGGCTGGGCCTGGCCCTTTCCTGTGGCCCCTTTCCTGAGCCGTGACCTGTGACAAGGATCATCGATTTTTTGCCTTATTTTTCGCCCTTACAATCCCGCTTCATTCAGTCCTGAGCATCACACACCATGGAATCCCTGCCGCTCTCTGAAATCATGACCCGCCAGCTCCTCAGCCTGCCGCCCGAGGCCAGCCTGGGGCAAGCCGTGGATGAACTGGCCCGCGCCCATGTGAGCTCCATTCTGGTGAGTGTCGATCATCAGGTGCTGGGCATCATCACGGAGCAGGATGTGCTGCGGGCCTACGGCAATCAGTTGCCGGACGACACCCCCCTGGCGGACTTCATGAACGCCCCGGTCCTCAGCGCCCCGGAAAGCATGAATTTCCGCGAGGCCTATCATCTGGTCACCGCACATCAAGTACGGCACTTGCTGGTACTCGACAAGAACGAGCGCCCGGTCGGCATCGTCAGCCTCACGGATTTCGAGCGCCACCTGAGCCAGGCCTATTACCGCCGCCTCAAGGATGTACAGTCGTTGATGCAGCACAGCCTGCCCACCCTGGCGGCCCAGGCCACCGTGGCCGAAGCCGTTTTTGCCATGGCCGACTACCGCAGCAGCTGCGTCATCATCGTCGCCGCCGGCAAACCAGTGGGCATGCTGACCGAGCGGGACGTGGTACGCCTCTACCAGCATCACACCACCCGCCAGCAGCCCGTGCTGCAGGTCATGACCCCGAATCCTTGCTGCATCACCCCCCATACCCCCGTCATCGCAGCGGCGGAACTGATGCACCAGCGCCAGATCCGCCACCTGCCGGTGGTCGATGAACAGGGCCTGCTGGTGGGCTTGGTGAGCGAGGCCGATCTCCTGCAGCGGCTCGAAAGCGAGCTGGTGGACCTGTCCAGCCACAAAATCCTGCGTTCCCGCCAGAAGCTGGCCCAGGCCGAAGCCAGCTGGCGCAGCGTTTTTCAACAAGCCGCCCAGTTCATGTGGATTCTGGATGCAGAAGGCTATCTGCTCGAGGTCAACGCCTCGGCCCTGGCCTTGATCGGCACCCCGCGGGAAGAGGTGCTGGGCCACCGCTTCCGGGAAACGCCCTGGTGGTCGCATGACGCAGAGCAACAGACCCGGCTGCAAGAAGCCATCGCCCAGGCCCTCGCCGGTCACCCCGCCAGCTTTGAAGCCCGGTATCGGGACCTCTCCGGCCAGACTCGCTGGGTCGATTTCCAGTTGCGTCAGCTCGATCATGAAGAAGCCTCGCCGCACCGCCTGCTGGCCGAAGGACTGGACGTCACCGAACGTCATCTGGCCACCCGCCAGCTGCGCCTGGCCGCCGGGGTGTTCATCCACAGCCACGATGCGATCCTGATTACCGACACGGCAGGCACCATCATCGACGTGAACCCCGCCTTCTGCCGCCTCACGGGCTACCACCGCGAGGCGGTGCTGGGTCAGCATGCTCGCCGGCTCGATTCCGGCCACCATGACAGCCGTTTTTTCGACCATGTGTTCCAGGAGGTGGAACAGCAGGGCTACTGGCAGGGCGAAGTGATGTGCCAACGCCAGGATGGCTCTGACGTCATGGTGTTGATGACCATTTCCGCCGTGCGCGACGAGCACGGCGGCACCCTCCAGCACGTCGGCATCCTCTCGGACATCACCGACAAGAAGCAGCACGAACAACGCCTGGAGCGCATGGCCCATTACGACAGCCTCACCGGCCTGCCCAACCGCACCCTGCTCGGCGATCGCCTGCATCTGGCCCTAGCCCAGGCCCAGCGCCGCAACACCCGCCTGGCCGTGGCCTATCTCGATCTGGATGGCTTCAAGACGGTCAATGACCAGTTCGGCCACCACACCGGCGACCAGCTCCTCATTGAAGTGGCATCCCGCCTGCGCAGTCACCTGCGCGCCAGCGACACCGCTGCACGGCTGGGCGGCGATGAGTTCGTGCTGCTGCTCAATGACATCGGCAACCTCGCTGAACTGGAAGTCATTCTTGACCGGGTACTGGAGAGCCTGACTCAGCCCATCCACAGCAAAGGCCACACCCTCCAGATTTCCGCCTCGCTCGGCATCACCCTTTACCCCGATGACGGCAACGACGGGGATGTGCTGCTGCGTCATGCCGACCAAGCCATGTACGAGGCCAAGCGCCAGGGGCAAAACCGCTACTACCTGTTCGACGTGGCCCAGGACCAGATGGCGCGGGAATTGCGGCAACTGGTCATCGACGTCCGTCAGGGGCTGGCAGCCGGTCAGTTCCGGCTCCATTACCAACCCAAGGTGAATCTGTGCAGTGGCCTGGTCACGGGACTCGAAGCCCTGTTGCGCTGGCAGATTCCGGGCGAGATCGAACCCCGCCTGCCTGGCCGCTTCCTGCCGCCGCTGGCCAATCATGAAGCGATTGAAGAAATCGGCCGTTGGGTCCTGCACGAGGCGCTAGAGCAAATGCAAGCCTGGCAGGCCGAACTCCCTCATCTACCCGTCAGCATCAACCTGGCACCGCGTCAGTTGCAATCGCCGGAATTTGTTGCCGATCTGCGGCGTGAACTTGCGCATCACCCCATGGTGCCGGCCAACCTGCTGGAACTGGAGGTGCTGGAAACGGCTGCGCTGGATGACCTGCAGCACACCCGACAGGTCATGCTCGAATGTCAGGATCTGGGCGTGGTGTTTGCCCTGGATGATTTCGGCACCGGTTATTCCTCCCTCTCCTACGTCAAATCCCTGCCCGCCAACACCTTGAAGATCGACCAGTCCTTTGTGCGGGAAATGCTGGACGACCCGGATGCGCTGGCGATTGTCGAGGGCATCATCGGTCTCACGGCGGCCTTCCAGCGCCAGGTGGTCGCCGAAGGCGTGGAGTCGGAAGCCCATGGCACCCTGCTGATCCGGCTGGGCTGCATCCAGGCCCAAGGCTACGCCATTGCCCGCCCCATGCCGGGCGATCAGGTCCTGAGCTGGATCCGCGCTTTCGAACCCCCTCCTGCCTGGGTGACTGCCGCGGAAGAACAGTGGCGGCGCGAGGACTTTCCCCTGGTGGCCGCCGAAGTGGAGCTCCGCCACTGGCGCACCCAGGTCGAGGCCCAGCTCCAGTCCGGCAAGCTGGCACGGTCCGGCCAGAGTCTTGGCGATGGGCAGCACTGCCGTCTGGGACGCTGGCTTGCCACTCAGGGCCGCAAGGATTACGGGCATCTGGAAAGCTACGCGGAACTCGTGCGCCAGAACGACGCCATGCATGCCCTCGTCAAGGAACTGCTGCAGGCCGGTCAGGCCAGCCCGGAACAACAGCAGGCCTTTGCCCGGAGCAGCGAGGAGGTCATCCGCGGCCTGCACCGGTTGCAGCAGATGGTTTCAGTGCTACGGCAGACGAATTAATGAAAAACCCGGGAAGCCCCGGGTTTTTTTTCAGGAACGTTTTGCAGGAACGAAATGGCGTGACAGTGTTGGCGGAGCAGTGTTGGCGGGGCAGTGTTCAGCCGGCCACGCTGCTCAGGTTGGAGAGCACCACATTAGGACGGACATGGGTCAGCACTTTCTGCAGCCCCAGACGCGTCTTGGTGTTGATGATCAGCGGCGCGCGCAAATTGGCGCCGATCCCGGCAGAATCCGGGGCCGCTTCCTGCTTGAACAACACCAGGACCACCGCCGCGTCAGCCGGGTCATCGAGCTTGATCAGGGCGGTTTCGGCATCGCTCAAAGCCAGTTCATAAGTAAAACCCAAGGCGGCAGGATCGATGACCTGCAGGGCCAGGTTGGCATCATCGAGGGACTGCAGGGTAAAGCTGACCGGGTCCTCACCTTCGGCTTCGTGAATCAGCATGAATCGTTTGTTGTTTTCGAAGCTCAACAGACCATTGGGAAACTCGATGATTTGTTCAGGATCGACATCCACCGCACCAAACAGAAATGTTTCAACTGTCATATACCCCCCCCTTGAAATGATTAGCGAATACCGCAGCATGCTACTCCATTTTTTCATTCAGGTGACAGGCATCTGAGCCGGTCTGCATGACGGGCCAGGCTTGGCCCCGGCTTGCCATTCCCGCCTGCTTTTGGCATGGTTCGCCCTTTTCGAAAAAGCTCCGACCCCATGCTCGCACCCATCGAACACCGCATCGCCCATGAACTCGGCGTGCGCCCCGCCCAGGTCATGGCCGCCGTCCAGCTGCTGGACGAAGGCGCCACCGTGCCCTTCATCGCCCGTTACCGCAAGGAAGTCACCGGCGGCCTGGACGATACCCAGCTGCGCAACCTGGAAGATCGCCTCGGCTACCTGCGGGAACTGGAAGCGCGGCGCACGGCCATCCTCGCCAGCATCGAGGAACAGGGCAAGCTCACCCCGGAGTTGCAGGCGGAAATCCTCGCGGCCGAAACCAAGCAGCGGCTGGAAGACCTGTACCTGCCCTACAAGCCAAAGCGCCGCACCAAGGCCCAGATCGCCCGGGAAGCCGGCATCGAGCCTTTGGCCCTGGCCTTGCTGGAAAACCCCATGCGGGTGCCGGAAACCGAAGCGGCCCGCTTTCTCGATGCTGAAGCCGGCTTTGCCGACATCAAGGCGGTGCTGGACGGCGCCCGGCAAATCCTCATGGAGAAATTCGCCGAGGATGCCACGCTCCTGGGCCAGTTGCGGGAATACCTGAACGACCATGGGGTCGTGAAATCCTCCGTCGTCGAAGGCAAGGAAAACGAAGGCGCCAAGTTCCGCGACTGGTTCGACTTTGCCGAACCGATCACCCAGATGCCGTCCCACCGCGCCCTGGCCCTTTTGCGGGGCCGCAACGAAGGAGTGCTGAACGTGGCCCTGGTGCTCGATTCCGAGCTCGACCCGGAACAGCTGAAACCCGGTCCCAATCCCTGCGAACAGCGCATCGCCGCCCGTTTCGGCATCAAGGACATGGGCCGCCCGGCCGACAAGTGGCTCAATGACACGGTGCGCTGGGCCTGGAAGATCAAGATTTTCCTGCACCTGGAACTGGAATCGATGCAGGCCCTGCGGGAGCGCGCCGAGGCAGAAGCCATCCACGTCTTTGCCCGCAACCTCAAGGATCTGCTCCTGGCCGCCCCCGCCGGGGCGAAGTGCACCCTGGGCCTGGACCCGGGCATCCGCACCGGCTGCAAAGTGGCCGTGGTGGACGCCACCGGCAAGCTTTTGCAGACCGCCACTATCTACCCGCACGAACCGCGCAATGACTGGGACGGTTCCATCGACATCCTGGCCAAAATCTGCAAGCAATTCGGCGTGCAGCTGGTGGCGATCGGTAACGGCACCGCCAGCCGCGAGAGCGACAAGCTGGTGGCCGAGCTGATGAGCCGCCACCCGGAGCTGAAACTCACCAGAATCGTGGTCTCCGAAGCCGGGGCCTCGGTCTATTCGGCCTCCGAATTCGCCGCCCGGGAATTCCCGGATCTGGATGTGTCGCTCAGGGGCGCGGTCTCCATCGCCCGCCGCCTGCAAGACCCGCTCGCGGAACTGGTGAAGATCGACCCCAAGTCGATCGGCGTCGGCCAGTATCAGCACGACGTTTCCCAGAGCAAGCTGGCCAGGAGCCTCGATGCGGTGGTGGAAGACTGCGTAAACGCCGTGGGGGTGGATGTGAATACCGCCTCGATTCCGCTCCTCACCCGCATTTCCGGCCTCAACGCCAGCCTGGCCGCCCACATCGTCGGCTTCCGGGACAGTAACGGGGCCTTCAACCGCCGCAGCGACCTGAAGAAGGTGCCGCGCCTGGGCGACAAGACCTTCGAACTGGCCGCCGGCTTTTTGCGCGTGCCCAATGGCGACAATCCCCTCGATGCTTCCGCCGTGCACCCGGAAGCCTATCCGCTGGTGGAAAAGATCCTGGCCGACATCAAGAAGGGCATCAAGGACGTGATCGGCGATTCCCGCCTCGTCCGGGCCCTGAACCCGGCCCGATACACCGACGAGAAATTCGGCCTGCCGACGGTGCAGGACATTCTCAAGGAGCTGGAAAAACCCGGCCGCGACCCGCGCCCCGAGTTCAAGACCGCCCGCTTCACGGAGGGCATCGAAGCGGTGCAGGACTTAAAGCCCGGCATGATCCTCGAAGGCGTGGTCACCAACGTCGCCGCCTTCGGCGCCTTCGTGGATATCGGGGTGCACCAGGATGGTCTGGTGCATGTTTCCTGCCTGTCCACCCAGTATGTCAAGGACCCCCATGAAGTGGTCAAGGCCGGCGCCGTGGTGAAGGTGAAGGTGCTGGAAGTGGACCTGCCGCGCCAGCGCATCAGCCTTACCCTGCGCCTTGACGACGAGGCTGCCCCGGCCCGCCGGGAACCGGCCACAGGCCAGGGCCGCGCTCCTGATTCACGAGGCCGGCGCAACAGCCCGGCGCCCAGACGTCAGGAAGCCGCACCGGCGGGGGGTTCCATGGCGGCGGCCTTTGCCAGGCTGAAACGCTGAGCCGGCAGGACCGGAAGGGTGCGCAGGGGCAAGTGTCGGGCGAAGTGTCGGGCGAGCGGCACTTCAGTCATCCGACACTTCGCCCGACACTTCCTGAGCAATCAGCTCGGGCTTCTCGGTCAGCGTCATCAAGATATCGGCATACCAGACGCAATTTAGCCCCAGCGCCTCATCCAGGAGCACGTCCCGGGTGCCCATGTCGAGGCGCGAGGAATGGATGCCGAGCAGGATCCACGGCAAATCCCCGGAAATGGTGTCGCGCTCCGAAGCATGCATCACGACCGGCGCGCCGCTGGTGCCACGGTGAGTGCGGGCATCGGTGAGAAAGTAACCCTTGCCCTGGAAACGCAGGACGAACGAGGAAGCAATCACCGCATGACGAGCCACCGGCAAGTGATGCAAGGTGTCATGAAAGCCCAGGGGAAAACCCACCACCAGCAGCGAAGTGCCGACCGAAACCTGTTGCAGCGAACCATGCAGGTGCTGGGGGGTGAAGGCGCGATAAACCGTCGTCGCCGGCAGGGCCGCGCGGTCGATCTCGATCACCGCCACATCGATATCTCCAGCCCGGTCCCGGCCCTGGCGCCAGGTACTCTGGCCATCCCGATACAGGGGAATCGAAAAACCGGTGGAGCGGGCCATGTTCTCCGAGTCAGTGTGAAGTTCGATCTCGATGCGATCGGGGAAGTGCTTGCTGGACTCATCGACCATCACATGCCGGCTGGTAACCAGAAACAGGTGTTGGTCGCGCTCGAAAAAGAAACCGCTGGCATTGGTCAGATGGCGCTTCTGGGCAAAGGTGGAGACGCGGGCAGCGGTCAGCAGGATGGATTCGATCATCAAGGCTTCAGTCTCGTCATAAAGAGCGGCGGCCACGGATGACGTCGAGCAAAACCACGACCATGGCAATGACCCGCAGGATGGGATGAAACCGCCCGGCATGGTGAAAACCACCCGCCCCGGCAGCCAGAGGAGGATCAGGATAACAGCAATGTTTATAGCACGATGGCGCGCCTTTCATGAACCTGGATCCGCGACCACACCACCGCGCCCTTGCCTTAGCGGCAACAAGCCATGCCTGGCCCTTGCCCGGTTGCAGGCTTCCTGGGGCCGGCCGTCGGCGTCGTAGGGGTCGAACTCCCGGCAGGTGCTGGAACGCAGCGGGTAAATGGCACAGGAAACGCTCACGCCCACCCTGCCCTCCAGGGCCACGCAGCGCCAGGATTCCCGGTCATCCACTTTCATGCAGCGCAGATGAAGAGAAACGGATTCGGTCAGGGCCACGGGCACCAGGCCGCCCGGAGCGTCGTCGGCTTCGGCCCAGTAGAAGGAAACGCGCAAGCCAGAGCAGCAGGCGCCGCAGTTCATGCAGGGGGATGTGTCGGACATGGGGTCGGACATGGGGTCGGACATGGGGTCGGACATGGGGTCGGATCAGGGTCGGATCAGGGGTGCGTGCGGGGTGGCGGGTGGCGGGCGGCGGGCGGCTCGTCCTGCGCTTGCTGCAGGAATTGCCGCAGCAGTTCCCGGTTCCTGGCGATGGCGCTGCCGGCGGGAAATTCGGTTTCCATGGCCCGCTGAAATGAGGCCAGCAAGCCTTGGTAGCAGGCGGCGAAGCGGCGGCGGTCATGACGAAAATCCAGCACCCGCTGCAACAGGCGCTGCACCTGGGCCTCGTCGGCCAGCAACTGCCGGGATTCCCAGTCCATGGGCAGGGCCAGGCCCTGGCAGGCGTATTTGAGATGGACAAAATCGGTGTTGCTGCCCTGGATGCGAAAGGCCATCAGGCCCCGGGCGATGCGCTGCCCCTTGTCCATGGCCCGGCGTCCGCCCAGGGCGTCGCGCACCCGTTCCAGGCTCTGGCTCATCAACTGGGGCTGGCCCCAGTTCAACTGGCGGGGCCGCCCGGCCATGGCCTGTGTCAGCAGGGCCTCCAGTTGTTCGAGTGGCGGACGTGGTTCCTGAGTGGCGGCCATCAGAGATCCAGGGGGCAACGGCTGTCCCCGTCCAGGGCCTGCTGGCGGGAGGGGCCGCGGGTTTCACCTAGTTCCAGGAACTCCAGACGCAATTCGATCCGGCGGCTTTCTTCGGCGCTTTCCTTGAGGGCATTGAAGGAGGCGCCGCTGACCAGGAACAGGTCGCGCACCTGCTGCCGGTCCGTATCGTTCAGGGCATCGGGGGCCGGCGGGCCGGCCATGAGTACGCACAGCACCCGCTCGGAACGCTGCAAGGAAAGATTGAGGTTGTGCAGGTAGCTGCCCCGGGCGTCGGCAAAGCCTTCGACCACGATGCGCTTTAGCCACTTTTCGCCCAGGGGGTCGCGGGCGGCGGCCAGCACCTTGGGCACGAAGGTGCGCAGCAGGCGGGCCTGGGCTTCACTGAGTTTGTGGCTGTTGCTGTCGAACCGGGCCCGGTCGCCAAAATCCACCACCCGGCCGCGCACCGTGATGCCGGGAAAATCGGCCGTGGCAATCTGGAGGCTGGCCATGAGTTTGGCGATGTCGTCTTCCCGCGCCGCCTTCTGGTCTTCGGTTGCGGAGATTTCGTCGGTGATCGCCAGCAGGGCCACCGTCATGGCGACCAGAAACAGCACCATCAGCGCCGTCATCAGATCCGAAAAGGAAATCCAGAATGGCCGCTCGGCCTCGTCCCGCCGGGGCCGGCGCGGCAGCGCGTTGCGTTTGCCCAGGCTCATTTGCGGCTCGCCAGATTTTCCAGGGTATCCCCCAGTTCCTCGATGGCGCCCTTGAGGTAATCGACGGCGGTGGATAGCTCCTTGTGAAACTGGGAATTGCCCTGACGCAGGGTGCGTTCCACGTTCTCGGCAAAGCGGCCGTGCGCTTCTGCCAGCACCCGGTTCACCCCTTCCAGATAGTTCCTGGCTTCGCCCTCGGCCCGGGCCAGGGCACCGCCGGCGGCTTCGAGGCGGGAGACCAGTTCGCTAGTGAGCGAGGCTTCGCGGCGGGCGTTTTCCAGAATGGATTCGAGGTCGCCCAGCATCAGGGCAAAGGCATCCCGGGTGCGGCCCTGCTCGCGCATCACCTCGCCGGCTTCCATGGCGGCAGCGGTGAGGGAGGCGGCAGCCGCCACCAGTTGTTCGCTGGCCTGGGCGAAGGTGTCGGCGGCGCGGCCCACGCCGACCCCCGCATCCTGCAATTGCCCGGCGGCCCGGCTCACGGCGCCCTGCCCGGCCCCGTCCAGGCGGGCGGCGACCCGGCCGAGTTCGCCCACGACCTTGTCGAGGGATCCGGCAGTGCGGGTCAGCAGGCCTTCCAGACCCGACTGGCCCTGGCCCAGATGGGCTTCCATGCGGGCCATGAAGCGGCCCAGCAGGGGTTCCAGGGTGCGGGCCGTGGCCTCGCCCTGGCTACCACCGGCCTTTTCCACGGCCGCCGCCATGCGCCCCAGGGGCTCGCGCAGGGCCTCTCCCACGGCCCGTGCAACGGCATTGGCGACCGCCGCGGCGATCTGCTCCTGCTGCCTGGCGGCTTGTTCGTTCTGCTGCTCGATCAGGGCGCCGAGGCTCTGGCGCAGTTCGCCCACCAGGGCCTGACGCAGTTGCCCGCCCTGATGGGCAGAAATCTCGCTGGCGCGCACCAGCCGGGCCAGGTATTCCTCTTCGACCCCGCCTTCGAACCGGCTGTCGATCAGTTCGTTGAGCCGCGCCACCTTGCGGTAGCCCAGGGTGACCAGCGATTTTTCGATCCAGGTGGCCACCATGGCCAGGGTGATCGCCAGGGCGGAAACCTGAAAGGCGTGGCCAACGCCCTGAATCAGGGTCTTGAGACTCTGGCGCACCGTGTCCGCATCGCCATTCACCTCGAAATGGGTGAGGCCGACGATCAGGCCCGTGAAGGTGCCGATGATGCCGATGCCGGTGAGGATGCCGGGCAGGTGCTTGTAAAACTCGGTCTTGAGCGGGGTTTCCACCAGCGCCGCTTCGGTAAAGAAGGTCTCGGCCATGGCCGTGGCCCGCCAGGCGCCGACCTTGGGCTTGCCCTGGGCGTCGGCGACGGTGATGCCGTGCAGGGTCTGGGCGTATTCGCGCCAAAGGTGGGCCAGGCGCGGGGAGGTCATCACCTGACTGGCGATGGCGTCCGGGTCCGGGGGCGCCTTGCTGACCGCAAGTTTTTCGAGCCGCTGCACGGCCCGGCCCAGTTCCCGCAGCAAGAACAGAGCCGGCAGCACGAAACGCAAGATGAAACCCAGGGCGATGAGGGCCAACAGGGCAAAGATCAATCCGGTGCCCCCCGGGCCGTTCCAGAGGGTGGCGAGCATGTCCATAAATCCGCTTTGAAAAGAGTCGGCCCAAAAGCCAAAGGGGCAATTTTAGTGTGTCTGGCGCCCGTTCAAGTGCTGCGCCCATGAAAAAAGCCGCCGGGCGAAACCCGGCGGCTTGTTCGTGCGGCGAAGAAAGGCTTACTGGACCTGCTGAACGCCGGACACCACCCAGCCACGGCTGCCGTCGGTGGGCTTGGTCATGTGCCAGATTTCGTCGAAGGCTTCGGCGGCGGCCTCGGCGCTTTCGCGGATCAGGCCATGGAAACGCACGCTCACCACGTAGCGGGTCGCTTCTTCCACCACGTCGATCACTTCGGCTTCCAGGGAAACCACATCGGTCTGCTGGGCTTCACCGGCGCGCTCGGAGAAGTTCATCTTGATTTCGGCGAACATCTCGGGAGAGGTGAATTCACGGATGTCGTCCAGATTGCCGGCATCGTTGGCGGCCTGGAGACGGATGAAGTTCACCTTGGCATTGCGCACGAAACCTTCCACATCGAAATGGGCAGGAATGTTGCCGACGCCGTTACCAGCTTGATTGGCCGCTTGGGCAGGTTCAGGCTGGAAGCTGCTGGCAGAACCCTGGGGATATTCGGGCGCAGGAGCGGGAGCACGGTTGAAGCCTGCCCCGGCACCAACACCGGCACCGGCGCCAGCGTACTGCATGCCTCCGGCCATGGCGGGTTGCTGGGCAGCAGCACGCTTGCGCATGATGAAGCCCACCACCATCAGCACGGCCAGCACCAGCAGGCCGATCATCATCATGGAAGCCAGTTCTTCACCGAAGCCCAGGTGGGAAGCCAGGGCGGCGAGGCCCAGGCCAGCGGCCAGACCCGCCAGGGGACCCATCCAGGAACGCTTGGGCTGGGCGGCCTGACCGGCGGCAGCAGCGGGAGCCGGCTTGGCGGCAGTGGGAGCGGCGGCGGGCGGAGGCGTGGTGGCCTGACGCTGCATACCGGTGGATTTACCGCCGCCGAAGCGCTTGGCGGCTTCAGCGTCGCTCACTGTCAGCGTCAGGCCAAAGACCAGCGCTGCAGCAAAAAGGGCAAAGGATTTCATGGCAGTCTCCATTGGGAATTGTTGAGCAGAGCGAGGATAAGCTTTATTCAAATACAAAAAAACAGAATGTGGTTAAGTTTTTCATCGGAAAAAGTTGATGAATTACCCGGAAGCCCACAACAAACCTGTCGCAAAGACAGCAAGTCCAGAGCCCGTTCCTTTCAATTCAACAGCTTGCATCGTGGCACCGCTCTTGCATCCGCCACCCCATCATGCGAGCCCATGCCAACACTCCCCTCCTGAATCTTGCAGCCCTGGCCCAGGCCTCCCGGGCGGAAGGGGTGCTGGCCGGCTTCGAATTGCAGGAATTCCCCAGGGATTACCTGCTCTGCACGCCCGAGTCGGCCCGGGACCAGGTCTTCATCGTCCGCTCCGGCCGCCTGCGGGTTTATCTGGCCGGGGAAAACCGGGAACTGAGCCTCAGCTTTCTCGAACCCGGCGACATCTACACCACCCACACCCCCACCTATGTGGAAACCGTGGCGCCCACCCAGCTCTGGGTCATGGATACCAAGAGTTTTGCCAGGAAGCTGGCCTGCGACCCCGGCGCCACCCCGGTGATGATGCGGGTCCTGGGCCGACTCCTCAGCAATGCGGTGAACCTGATCGAGGACCTGGCCTTCCGGGAAGTGCCGACCCGGCTGGCCCGCTTTCTCCTGGGCCTGGCGGCCCGCCGGGGTCAGGCGGTGGACCGGGGCTGCCTGATTCCCCTGGACCTGGGCATGGAAGACATCGCCAGCCTGCTGGGCAGCACCCGCCAGACCGTCTCCGCCCTGATCAACCAGTGGGAACGGGAGGGCATCCTCCAGCGCCAGGGGCGTCGCAGCCTCCTGATTCTTTCCCTGCCAGCCCTGGAACAACGCAGCGCCCCGCCCCTGTAGCCTCCCAGCGAATGTCGGCCAGCCGACAGACAGGCTGCCGCTCCCTGGCTACAGTCCCGAGTACCCCAACTTCGAGGAGAACACCATGACCGAGGACTGCGGCTGCAAGCACAAAGGCCGGAGCACCGACCGCTACGTGAGCTTCGCCGGGATCGACTGCGACGGTAACGCCCGGCAGATCATGGCAGCCATCGACCGGCAACTGGCCCTACCCGGGCGCAACAACAAGTTCTGGGAGTATTTCAACAAGAAGCGGGCGGGGGGCTCCGGCCCCAAGCCCGATGACCTGTTCCTGATCCACTCCAACATCAATCAGGTGCGGGAACTGTTCGAAACCTGGGAAGACGAGGCCGCCATGGCCCTGCTGGTGCAACTGGAAGAAGAATGCTGCTGACTTTCTAGCCGGGCGGGGTCACCGCCACCACCCGGTTGCGCCCCTGGTGCTTGGCTTCGTACAGACGCAGGTCGGCCACCTTGAAGAGCTGCTCCAGGCTACCGCCATCCAAGGGGAAAACCGCCAACCCCATGCTCAGGGTGAGCCGGATCGGCCCTGAATTGCTGGGCACCTGCAAGTCAGCTACCCGCTGCAGAATACGGTCCGCCACCCCCAGGGCTGCCGCAGCATCGGCATCAGGCAGGAGCACCATGAACTCTTCGCCCCCTACCCGGCCCATCAGGTCCGAGGGGCGCAACACGGCCTGCACCTCTGCCACCACAGCCTTGAGCACGGCATCACCGCCCTGGTGGCCGTAGGAGTCGTTGATGGCCTTGAAATGATCCAGGTCCAGCAGCAGCAGGGCCGTGGTTTCGGCACTGCGCCCGGACCGGGCCAGTTCAGCCCGTGACCGCTCCATGAATGCCCGCCGGTTGGCCGCCCCGGTCAGGGGATCGGTGCTGGCCAGACGTTCCAGCTCCACATTGGTCTTCTCCAGCTGGGCCAGGGCGCCTTCTGCATCCTCCTTGGCCTGGCGCAGCTGTTCCATGATTTCTTCCTGGCTGTAGACCTTGGAAAAAGCCCGGGTGGAATGAAAGGCCAGCACCACCCAGTAGCTGAGGAAGAAGAAGCCCCCGGCAAAAATGGCATGGCCCAGCCACCACATGTGGTTCCAGGGCTTGGCAAGCATGAAGGCCAGGGAGGACTGCACGAAGATCAACAGGGAAATGGCGTAGGCCTGGATCAGGGGGGCCTGGATACGACGCAGCAGAATCACGCCGACCCCCAGGAGGCCCAGCAGCAGGGCGCCCCCTTCCATCCCCACACGTATCGCTGTACCAAGCCCATCCTGCCCCAGAGGAGTCCAGGCGATCAGTGCCAGCAACATATTGATACCCAGGAACAGGGCAATCCAGCCCAACCACCCATCGCGACGCAGTTCCGGGTCATGGGCATCCTGACCATAGCAGCACAGCCCCACCAGCAGGCAGGCCAGCATCACCAGGCGAGAAGCGGGACCATGGATGATGAACAGCCACAATTGCTCCTCGGCCAGAGGCGTGAAAAAACCGTGGGGTGCGTAGATGATGGTGAAGCCGAGAAAGCCCAGGGTCAGCCAGCGCAGGAAGGGTTCCCCGGAAGAAAGATAGCAACGCCAGGTCACATAGGAAACGAAGCAGCCCACCAGGATGGCGAGGCCGATGACCATTTCGTGAAAACCGTGGTGGGTCTCGCAAAGGTCGGGAAACTGGTAGAAATACAGATAGGCAATGGCAGCGCTGGGCACCAGGGCGAACATCAGTTGCAACAGGCGCTCATACAACCGAGTCGCACCCAGGAACCATGCCTCGCCCCCCCTGACCTCCTTCGCTACCCCGTCCAGCCGCATTTTTTTGGTGATCTTGAATTCCGATGATGGGCAATCTACCGCAAAACCCGGCCTGAAGTCATGCAGGCTGTCTTTTATTCCTCAATGCCAGGGAAACAGCCAGGGCATGACCAGCACACAAACCAGCAGCAACAGGACGGTAAACGGCACCCCCACGCGCAGGTAATCCCCGAAACGGTATTGGCCCGGCACCAGCACCAGGGTATTCACCGGGGAGGAAACCGGAGTCATGAAGGCCGCCGAGGCCGCCACCGCCACGGTCATGGCGAAAGGATAGGGCGAAAGCCCCAGCTGGCTTGCCGTGGCAATGGCGATGGGGGCCATCAGCACCGCCGTGGCGGTATTGGAAATGAACAGGCCGACAATGGCCGTGAGCAGGAACAGACTGCCCAGCACCAGACGCGGCGACTCGCCCCCGGTCATGGACAACAGCCCATGCACCACCAGATCGATCCCGCCGGTCTTCTGCAGCGCCGTTGCGAAGGGCAACATACCGACAATCAGGACCAGGCACTGCCAGTTGATGGAACGGTAGGCGCTCTCCAGGTCGATGCAGCGGAAGGCTCCCATCAGCAGGCAGCCGATAAAGGCAGCCATCACCGTGGGCACCAGGCCGCTGATCATCAGGGCCACCGTCAACAACAGGGTGAAAATGGCAAACGGGGCACGTCGCCCGGCCGGGGCCGCTTCGTCCATTTCCGCCGGCAGATTCAGCACCAGGAAATCGTGGCTGCAACTCTGCAACTGGCGGATGGCCTTCCAGGGCCCCGCCACCAGCAGGGTGTCACCCATGCGCAGTTTCTTGTCCAGCCCGGCCCCATGGGCCTTGCGGCGTCGGCGCAGGCCCACCACGTTGAGGCCGTAACGGGTGCGAAAGCCGATTTCCAGCACGGTGTGGTTGATCAGGGTGGATTCGGGGGGCAGCACCACCTCGGCCAGACCCATGTCCCGGCTCGAATCGGCAAAGGCATCTTCCCGGAAGGGCCGGGGGCTCAAGCCCTGGTCGGTGCACAGGGCGCCCAGCTCCACCAGCAGGGGGTTGCAGAGCACCAGGAGCAGGTCACCGGCCTGGAGTTCCCGGCCAGGCCCGGCATCGAGCAGGGCCAGCCGGAAATGGCGCTGGCGCTCCACCCCCACCACATTGAGGCCGAAGCGGCTGCGCAGGGCCAGCTCCCCCAGGGTCTGCCCCACCAGGGGCGAATCGGACAGCACTTCCAGGCGCAGCACCCGGCCTGACAATTCATAATCCCGGGCCAGATCCAGCAGCCGGCGCCGGGGCCGCTCCCGGCCACCGCTGCGGCGCTCATCTCCCTGACCCAGCCAGTGGCGTGCCACCAGCATGTAGGCCACCCCCAGGCCCAGGGCCAGCAGGCCCACAGGGGTAAAGGCAAAGAAACTGAAACCCTCGATGCCCGCCCGCTCCAGTTCGCTGTTGACCACCAGATTGGGCGGCGTCGCCACCAGGGTCAGCATGCCGCTGATCAGGGCAGCAAACGAAAGGGGCATCATCAAGCGGCCCGGAGCCAACCCGAGACGGTTGGCCACGCTCAGGGCCACAGGAATGAAGATGGCCACCACCCCCGTGGAACTCATGACCGAGCCCAGCAGGGCCACGGACAGCATCATCAGGACAATCAGCCGGGTTTCGTCGTTACCCGCCTGGCGTACCAGCCAGTCCCCCACCCGGTAGGCGATGCCGGTGCGCACCAGGCCTTCGCCGATGACGAAGAAGGCGGCAATCAGGAGCACGCTGGGCTCACTAAAACCGGCCAGGGCTTCCTTCAATTCGAGGATACCGGTCAGGACCAGGGCCACCAGGGCCAGCAGGGCCACCACATCCATGCGCGGCCGGTTTGCAATGAAGGCGACGATGCAGGCCAGCAGCAGGCCAAACACCCAGACTAATTCAGGACTCATAGGGGTACATACAAAAGCTGACTGGCGCCATCATGGCGCCAGTCCGTGTCAATCAGTGGTGCCGGGTGCCGTTATGGCGCTGGCCGCCGCCGGAACGGCCCGAACCGCCGCCATCTCCGCGTCCACCGTTACCACCCCGGCCACCATTCCCGCCATTGCCACCGCCGCCACCCCGGCGACCGCCACCGGGCTGGCCACCTTCGCTACGGCGCGGCGCAGCGGCCTGCTGGCCCCGGCCCTGACCGCCATTACCGCCCCGGCCCTGCCCCTGGCCCGACTTGGGCGGATTGGGCTTGGCGGGGTTTTCCAGGGTCATCAGCGGTTCGAAACCGGGCAGCACCATACGCTCGATTTCTTTTTTCATCAGGCGCTCGATACCCTTCAGGTAGTCCTTTTCGTCATGGCAGACGAGGGAATAGGCCTCCCCTTCCGACCCCGCCCGGCCGGTACGACCGATGCGGTGTACATAGTCTTCGGAGACATTGGGCAGTTCGTAATTGATCACATAGGGCAGGCTGTCGATGTCGATGCCCCGGGCGGCGATATCGGTGGCGACCAGAGCCGCCAGCTTGCCGTCCTTGAAATCGGTCAGGGCGCGCACCCGGGCACCCTGGGTCTTGTTGCCGTGCAAGGCGGCGGCGGAGATACCGGCCTTTTCCAGGCTGCGCGCCAGGGCGTCGGCGCCGTGCTTGGTACGGGAGAAGATCAACACCTGGTGCCAGCCACGGGTCTCGAACAGATGCAGCAGCGCATCCTTCTTGCGATCCTTGTCGATGGGAATGACGCGCTGTTCCACCAGTTCGGTCGGCGCATTGCGGCGGGCCACTTCGATATAGACCGGGTTGTGCATGAAACCGGAAGCCAGTTGCTTGATTTCGTCGGAGAACGTGGCGGAAAACAGCAGGTTCTGGCGGGTGCCCTTGGCCGGGATCAGGGCGAGAATCTTGCGAATGTCGCGCACGAAGCCCATGTCGAGCATCCGGTCGGCTTCATCCAGCACCAGGATTTCCACGCCAGACAGGTCCAGGGTGCGCTGGTTCACGTGGTCCAGCAGACGGCCGGGACAGGCCACCAGAATATCCACACCTCGGCGCAGGGCGGCGATCTGGGGATTCATGCCGACACCACCGAACATGGCCAGGGATTTCAGGGGCAGGTGCTTACCGTAGGTGCGCACGCTCTCTTCCACCTGCAGGGCCAGTTCCCGGGTCGGGGTCAGCACCAGGGCACGTGGGCCCTTGCCGGTGCGGGCACCACGGGTGGTCATCAGGCGCTGCAGCAGCGGCAGGGTGAAACCGGCAGTCTTGCCGGTACCGGTCTGGGCGCAAGCCATCAGGTCCTGGCCTTTGAGCACGGCGGGGATGGCTTCACGTTGAATGGGGGTGGGATCGGTATAGCCGGTATCGTTCACGGCAAGCAGCAACTCGGGCAAGAGGCCCAGTTCGGTAAATTTCATGGGATAAAGCTCCTGATGCCGACCACCTGCAAGCAGCAGGTCAGTCTGGGCGGACATTCGTCAGGGAGGTAAAACCGGAAAGACGTCTATCGTCTTAATGGTATGGCGCAGGAGACTGAAGCCCGGCCACAATGGGGGGCGAAGTATAACACACTGCCCGGATCAGGCTGTGCCCTCGATGTAATAGTCGATACGGCCCCGGGGCGCCAGATATTCGACCGTTTCGAGCGGCAGCCTGGCGGGGCTCAAGGCCGCCTCGATCTTCAGGTCCGTATCGCGCAGATCAAGCAGGATGGCCTCGCCGCGCGGCACGTCCGGGTCGTGCAGCATGATCAGGGGGCGCAGCAGATCGTCGGGATTGCTCTCCACCACCAGGCCCACGGCCCCGTTGTCGAGGCTGACGAAACTCCCCGGCGGAAACACCCCCATCGTCTTCACGAAGCGTTGCAGCAGATCCGGGTCGTAACGGGCCGCCTCGCCCCGGAACATCTGCCTGAGCGCCTCGGCCGGGGTTTTGGCCAGCTTCAGGTCAAAGGGATTGCAGAGGTTGTCGTAGCGGTTGGCAAGGGCGACGATGCGGGCCAGCCTGGGAATTTTCTCTGCGGCCAGACGGTTGGGGAAACCGCTGCCATCCCAGCTTTCGTGGTGGCAGGCGATGATGTTGCGGGCCGGAGTGGTCATGTTCTTCATGCCGGCCACGGCCTTGATGCCATAACCCACATGAGCCTGGTAGAACGCTTCTTCCGGTGGCGTGCGGCTGGCGGCACGCAGGATGCGCGGTGGAATCTCCCCCTTGCCCGCGTCATGGAACAGGGCCCCCAGGCCGAGGTTCCTCAGATCCTCGGCCGGGAGCTTGATGGCCTGCCCCAGGAGCAGGGAGAGCACCATCACATTCAGGGAGTGAAGGGCCAGACCATGGTCCTTGCTCTTCAGGTTCACCAGATGGATGGTGACGCTTTCGGCCCCCATCAGCTCTTCCACCATACGCCCCACCATGGCCTGGGCCTTGACATGCGATTCGGTGGGGCGGGAGGCCAGGTCCTTCAGCACCTCGGAAGCGGAGGCCGCCTCCTGTTCGAACTCCCGCTCGCGCCGGGCCAGACGGTCGCGCTGGGCCTGAACCCGGGCGACCCGCTGGCGCTTCTCGTCGAGCATGCCGGCCAGGGCCAGGCCACCGAAGTCCGGCTCGTCCTCATGGACGCTGGCCTCGGGCAGGGGCTGGACGGTGCTCCGCTCCGGGTCCCACACCACGGTTTTCAGGCCCATTTCGCGCAGCGCCTGAATCTGCTTCTCGTTCGCCAGACGGAACTGGTTGAGCAAAAAAGGATGGGTCAGCCAGCCCAGCTCGGCAAGGGAGATGAAAATGCCAGGCTGGAGCCGGTCGATGTCCAGGGTGGGCATGGGCGTCAGGGACGGGAGAGGCCCCGCTCCAGATCGGCCTGGATATCCACCATCGCTTCCAAGCCCACGGCGATGCGCAGCAGGCCCTCGGAAATGCCGGCCGCAGCCCGGGCTTCGGGACTGATGCGGCCATGGGTGGTGCTGGCCGGATGGGTGATGGTGGTCTTGGTGTCACCCAGATTGGCGGTGATCGACAGCAGCCGGCAGTGATCCACCACCCGCCAGGCCTCGGCCCGGCCGCCCTTGACCTCGAAGCTGACGATGGCGCCGCCGCTTTTCTGCTGGCGCAGGGCGAGCTCGTGCTGGGGATGGGAGGCAAGCCCGGGGTAGTACACCCGCGCCACCTGGGGATGGGCTTCCAGCCAGGTGGCCAGTTGCAGGGCACTGGCGGATTGGGCTTCGATCCTGAGCTTCAAGGTTTCCAGGCCCTTCAAGAGCACCCAGGCATTGAAGGCAGAAAGCGTCGGCCCGGCCGTGCGCAGGTATTTGAATACCTCCTCGGTGAGCTTTTTCGGGCCGCACACCGCGCCGCCCAGCACCCGGCCCTGGCCGTCCAGGTATTTGGTGGCCGAATGCACCACCAGGTCCGCCCCCAGTTCCAGAGGCCGCTGCAAGATGGGGGTGCAAAAGCAGTTGTCTACCGCCAGCAGGATGCCATGCCGATGAGCAAGGTCGGCCAGCACGCGGATGTCCGCCACCTGGGTGAGCGGGTTGGAGGGGGTCTCGAGAAAAAACAGCCGGGTCTCGGGCCGGATCGCCGCCTCCCAGGCCAGGGGATCGGTCTGGGGCACGAGGGTGCAGGCGATGCCGCAGCGGGAGAGGATGTTGCCAAACAGCTGCAAGGTGGCGCCAAAGAGGCCGTTGGAGGCGACGATGTGCTCGCCCGCCTTGAGATGGGCGAGGCAGAGGGCCATGATGGCCGACATGCCGCTTGCCGTGGCGACACAGTCCTCGGCCCCTTCCAGGGCGGCGAGACGCTGCTGGAACATGCTCACCGTGGGGTTGGAGAAACGGGCATAGACATTGCCCGCCTCCTCGCCGGAAAAACGTGCCGCGGCCTGGGCGGCGCTCTCGAAGACGAAGCTCGAAGTGAGGTAGAGCGCTTCGGAATGCTCGCCGAACTGGCTGCGCTCCTGGCCGGCGCGCACCGCCAGGGTTTCTTGCTGGTAGCGGGCTGCGTCCATCACTCATCCCCCTCGTCGGGCGCCAGGCCAAGCACCATCTGGCGCGAGCCGGTGCCTTCGTCGTCGCCGGACGAAGTCTTGCCGCCGCGCCGGCTCTCCACCCAGTCGAGGTATTCGGGGGTGACATCGCCGGTGATGTAGCAGCCGTTGAAGCAGGAGGTATCAAAGCGCGTCAGCTTGGGGTTGAGGGCCGTGATCGAGGCTTCCAGGGCTTCCAGGTCCTGATACACCAGGGCGTCGGCGCCGATCTCCTTCGCGATTTCTTCGCCGCTACGGCCCGTGGCGATCAGTTCCGCCCGGGTCGGCATGTCGATGCCATAGACGTTGGGATAGCGCACCGGCGGCGCGGCGGAAGCGAAATAGACCTTGAGCGCCCCGGCGGCGCGGGCCATTTCCACGATTTCCCGGCTGGTGGTGCCGCGCACGATGGAGTCATCGACGAGCAGCACTCTTTTCCCCTTGAATTCCTGGCCCACGGTATTCAACTTCTGGCGTACCGACTTCTTGCGCATGGCCTGGCCGGGCATGATGAAGGTGCGGCCCACATAACGATTCTTGACGAAACCTTCCCGGTAAGGAATGCCCAGCTTCTGCGCCAGCTGCATGGCGGAGGGACGGCTGGAGTCGGGAATGGGGATGACCACGTCGATTTCCTCCGGCGGAATGTATTTCCGCACCTTCTCGGCCAGGAATTCGCCCATGGACAGCCGGGCTTCATAGACCGAGACGCCATCCATCATGGAATCGGGCCGGGCCAGATAGACATATTCGAAGATGCAGGGGGCGAGCACGGGATTTTCTGCGCACGGGTGGGCACTGAAATGACGGTTCAGGTCGATGAAGATGGCTTCACCCGGGTCCACGTCGCGCATCACCTGGAAGCCCAGGGTGTCGAGGGCGACGGATTCGGAAGCGACGAGATACTCGGTCCCGGCCGGGGTCTCGTTGCTGCCCACCATCAGGGGGCGGATGCCGTAGGGGTCGCGGAAGGCCAAAAGGCCATAGCCGGCGATCATGGCCACCACCGCATAGGCGCCCTTGCAGCGGCGATGCACCCCGGCCACGGCGGCAAAGATGGTGTCCAGATCGAGCTTCGGCCCCTTGGCATGGGCCTGGAGCTCATGGGCCAGCACGTTGAGCAGCACTTCCGAATCGGAATTGGTGTTCACATGGCGCAGATCCTTCTCGAACATCACCTGTTTCAATTCCTCGGCATTGGTCAGGTTGCCGTTATGGGCCAGGGTGATGCCAAAAGGGGAGTTCACGTAGAAAGGCTGCGATTCGGCAAAATTCCAGGCCGAACCGGCGGTGGGATAACGGCAGTGGCCGATGCCCCAGTTGCCGGGCAGGGCGCGCATGTTGCGGGTGCGGAACACGTCCCGCACCAGGCCCGGGCCCTTGTGCAAATGGAAGGTATTGCCCTCGGCCGTGGCGATTCCCGCCGCGTCCTGGCCCCGGTGCTGGAGCACCATCAGGCCATCATAAAGAAGCTGATTCACCGGAGTGGTGGCGACTACACCCAGAATACCGCACATATGAACTTCCTAACTATCTGAATTTAATACGTTGAGCTACATCATCCGGCAGCCAGCCCCGAGCCGCCAGTACCGCCGTTTCCAGAGTTTGCGCCAGTTGCGCCTGAGCCCACCAGGATTGTCGGGGCAAGGCAGTCATGCCACCCGCGGCCACCAGCACCAGCACGATGAACAGGCCCCGGATCAAACCGAAGACAAGACCCAGGAAACGATCCGGAAGCCCCAGCCCCAGCGCACGAACCATGCCACTTGCGGCCAGCCGTCCGAGGGACATGAGGATCAGCACAGCGATAAAGACCGCCGCCCAACCCGCCAGGGTCCGGATGGCGGGATCGGCAATGCCGGTCAACAGCCCCAGGCCGACTTCGGCCCCGAACTCGCGGGCGGCAAAGAAGGCCAGTATCCAGGCCGAGAGGGCGATCAATTCGCCCACCACGCCACGCCAGACACCCATCAGCAGGGAGACACCGACAATGGCGATGACCCCGTAATCGAACAGCGTCATTGCCTGGCAGCGACAACGCCGGAAACTCCGATGCGTTTCATTTTTTCCAGCGCCTGCTCGGCCGCTGCACGATTGGGGAAAGGGCCGGCCCGGACCCGGGTCTTCCTGCCCTGGGGAGAATCCAGGGGTTCCGTATAAACCTTGATGCCCAGTTCGCCGAGTTTGGTCTTGATGTTCTTGACGTTGGCTTCGTTGGTGAAGGCACCGATCAGGATCACATGGGGCCCGCCACTGGCAGCAGACGCCGTGTTGCCCGGCGCGGTCGTCTTGCCCGCCAGGATAGCAGCGGCGCGCTCGGCCTCATCGGGCTTGCCAGGCCTGGATTCGGGCTTTGATTCGGGCTTGGCCGGAACCTTCTCGATCATCTTGCTTACCGGCTGCGCGGCAGGGGCCGGTGGAGTGCTCTCCGGCGTGGGTGGCACGACTTCAACCGCCGTCGAGGGGGGAGCGGCCGGGGCCTCCTGAGGCGCTGGAGGAACAGCGGCAAGGCTGGGATGAAAAGGCTTGCCATCCTGGCCGGGAATGCGGATTTCCAATTCCTGGGCCGGGGGCGCGGGCTCCTGGTCCATGACCATGGGCAACACCAGGGCGGCAAAGGCGGCAAAAGCCACGGCCCCCACCAGGCGGCGGCGGGCCTTCTTCTTGATTTGCAACTGGACGTCGTCGGGGTCGATCATGTCTGGACTTTTCCTTGGCCTCGTTCCTGGGCCCTGCTTCCGGCCCATCATGCCCGGCCCAGGGCCTGCAGGGCCCCGGCCACGGTGTAGAAGGATCCGAAGGCGAGAATTCTATCATTTTCCCCCGCCACTTCCTGCGCCGCGGCAAGGGCTTCAGCCGGGCTGCGGTGACAACTCAAGGCAATACCCGGGTCAGCCCGGCCCACCTGCTCGGCCAGGGCCTCGGCCTTGAGGCCCCGGGGGCCTTCCAGATCGGTGAGGAACCAATGGGCGACACGGCCGCGCAGGGCGGCGATGCTGCCCGCCACATCCTTGTCCGCCAGCATGCCCAGCACGGCGTAGGTCTGCTCGAAGAAACCCATGGTGCCCAGGTTTTCCGCCAGCACCTGCACGGCCTGGGGATTGTGGCCGACATCCAGCACGAGGGCGGGACGCCCCGGCAGCACCTGGAAGCGGCCCGGTAGTTCGACATGGATCAGGCCCTGGCGGATGGCCTGCATGGTCACCGGCAAACGCGGGGCGAGAACATCCAGGGCGGCAATGGCCAGGGCGGCATTCTTGAGTTGCACGGCGCCCCGCAGCCCTGGATAGGCAAGACTGCGGCGCTGGATGCTGCCATCGGCCCGTTTGCCCCAGTAACGCCACTCGAAGCGGTTCTCGTCATCCTTCTGGAAGCCGAAATCCCGGCCGATCAATTGCAGCGGCACCCCCAGCCGTCCGGCATGGTCGAGCAGACGGGCGGGGGGCTGGCTATCGCCGCACAGGGCGGGACGCCCGGCCCGGAAGATGCCGGCCTTCTCGAAGCCGATCGATTCCCGGTCCGGCCCCAACCAGTCCTGATGATCGAGATCCACGGTGGTCACCAGCGCCAGGTCCGGGTCGTAGAGATTGACGGCATCGAGGCGCCCGCCCAATCCCACTTCCAGCACCAGCACTTCGCAGCCGGCCTGGGCAAAGACCTCCCAGGCGGCCAGGGTGCCGAATTCGAAATAGGTGAGCAAGACATTCCCGGCCTGGCGCCGGGCCGACTCGACCCGGGCAAAGGCGGCGCACAGCCCGGCATCTGCCACGGCCCTGCCGCCGATGCGCACCCGTTCGTTGTAGGCCAGCAGATGCGGCGAGCTGTAGCAGCCCACCTTGTGGCCCGCCATGGACAGGATGGATTCGAGATAGGCCACGGTGGAGCCCTTGCCGTTGGTGCCCGCCACCGTGATGATCGGGCAGAAGGGCTGCTGACCCAGGGCCTCGCTCACCTGGCGCACCCGCTCCAGGCCCAGTTCGATGCCGGCCTGCCCCTTGGGGTGCCGGCCTTCGAGCTGGCTCAGCCAGCCCGCCAGATTTTCAGGAAAATCCACCGGGAGTCCGGCGTCAGGGGAGATCATGCAACGGCAGGCAGCTTCTGCAACTGGGCCAGCAACTGGGCCAGCCTGTCGCGCATCTGGCGGCGGTCCACGATCAGGTCGATGGCGCCCTTTTCCAGCAGGAATTCGGAACGCTGAAAGCCTTCCGGCAGTTTTTCCCGCACCGTCTGCTCGATCACCCGCGGGCCGGCAAAGCCGATCAGGGCGCCGGGCTCGGCGATCACCACATCGCCGACGAAGGCGAAGGAAGCGGAAACCCCGCCCATGGTGGGATCGGTGAGAATGGAGAGGAAGGGGAGCCTGGCCTGCGCAAGCCGGGTGAGGGCCGCCGTGGTCTTGGCCATCTGCATCAGGGAAGACAGCCCCTCCTGCATCCGGGCCCCGCCGGAGGCGGTGATGCAGAGGAAGGGAATGCCCTGCTCCAGGGCCAGCCGCACCCCGCGCACGAAACGCTCGCCCAGCACCGAGCCCATGGAACCGCCCATGAATTCGAATTCGAAGCAGGCCACCACCACGGGCAGGCCCTTGATGCTGCCCTGCATGACCACCAGGGAGTCCGTCTCGCCGGAGCTTTCACAGGCTTCCTTGAGACGCACCGGGTAGGGTTTGCTGTCCTTGAACTTGAGGCTGTCGATGGGCAGCACCTCGGCGCCGATTTCCTCGCGGCCTTCCGGGTCGAGCAGGAGGTCGAGCCGCTGCCGGGCCTTGAGGCGGTGATGGTGGCCGCACTTGGGGCAGACCTGCAGATTGCCCTCCAGATCGGTGGCATAGAGCACTGCCTCGCAGGCCGGGCACTTGCTCCACAGGCCCTCGGGCAGATTGGACCGGCGCGGCGCGCCTTCGCGCTTGATCTTGGGCGGCAGCAGTTTTTTCAGCCAGCTCATGCCTTCTCCCCGGCGCTATCCACGCCCCGGCGCAGTTCGCGCACCAGGGCCGCCACCCGGGTCAGTTCCTCCCCGGCCGGGGCCTGTTCCAGTTCCTCGATGATGCGGCTACCCACGACCACCGCATCGGCCACGGCCGCCATCTTGGCGGCGGTGGCGGCATCGCGGATGCCGAAGCCGACCCCCACGGGCAGTCCCACGGCGGCGCGAATCTCGGGAATGCGGGCCGCGACTTCGGCCATGTTCAACTGCCCCGAACCCGTCACCCCTTTCAAGGAGACGTAATAGACATAACCGTGCGCCAGGCGGCCGACCTGCTCGAACCGGGCCGCAGAGGAGGTCGGCGCGAGCAGGAAGATCGGGTCCAAGGACTGGGCCAGCATCGCGGCGGCAAAGGCTTCGGATTCCTCGGGCGGGTAATCCACCACCAGCACCCCATCCACGCCCGCATCCAGGGCCACCTTGGCAAAGTCATCGAGCCCCATCGCCTCGATGGGGTTGGCGTAGCCCATCAGCACCACCGGGGTGTCGTTGTCATCGCCGCGAAAGTTGGCCACGGCTTCGAGCACCTTGCGCAGGTTCATGCCGTTGGCAAGCGCCCGCTCGGAGGAACGCTGGATGGTGGGGCCATCGGCCATGGGGTCCGAGAACGGCACTCCCAGTTCGATGATGTCGGCCCCGGCTTCGACCAAGGTATGCATCAGGGGCACGGTCAGGTCGAGCCGGGGGAAACCGGCGGTGATGAAGGGAATCAGGGCTTTTTTGCCCCGGGCCTGGAGCCGTTCGAAAGTGGTCTTGATGCGTGACATGGTCAGAATTGGATCCCGGATTTTTCGGCGACGGTGTGCATGTCCTTGTCTCCGCGGCCGGAGAGATTGACGAGCAGGATCTGCTCCTTGGCAAGGCCAGGCGCCAGCTTCATGGCGTAGGCCAGGGCATGGGAGGATTCCAGGGCGGGAATGATGCCTTCGAAACGGCAGAGGTCGTGAAAGGCCTGCAGGGCTTCGCCGTCGGTCACCGCCACATACTCGGCGCGGCCGCAATCCTTCAACCAGGCATGTTCGGGGCCGACGCCGGGGTAATCCAGGCCGGCGGAAATGGAATGGGTCTCGATGATCTGGCCGTCCTCGTCCTGCATCAGGTAGGTGCGGTTGCCATGCAGCACGCCCACCCTGGCGTTGGCGGTGAGCGGCGCGGCGTGGCGGCCGGTCTCGATCCCCTCCCCGGCCGCCTCGACGCCGATCAATTTGACCGATTCGTGCGGAATATAGGGATGAAAGATGCCGATGGCGTTGGAGCCGCCACCGACCGCGGCGATCACCGCATCGGGCTGACGCCCCGCCAGCGCCGGCATCTGCACCAGGCACTCCTTGCCGATCACGGTCTGGAAGTCGCGCACCATGACCGGATAGGGATGCGGGCCGGCGACGGTGCCGATGATGTAAAAGGTGTTCTCGATGTGGGTGACCCAGTCGCGCATGGCTTCATTGAGGGCATCCTTGAGCGTCCGGGAGCCGGATTCCACGGGCACCACGGTGGCGCCCAGCAGTTTCATCCGGTAGACGTTGGCGGCCTGGCGCCGCACGTCTTCAGCGCCCATGTACACCACACACTCGAAACCGTAGCGGGCGGCGACGGTGGCGGTAGCGACCCCGTGCTGGCCGGCGCCGGTCTCGGCGATCACGCGCGGCTTACCCATGCGCCGGGCCAAAAGGGCCTGGCCGATACAGTTGTTCACCTTGTGGGCGCCGGTGTGGTTCAGGTCTTCCCGCTTCAGATAGATCTGCGCGCCGCCCAGCTTTTCCGAGAGGCGCCGGGCGTGATAGATGGGGCTGGGACGGCCGACGTAATGTTCGAGTTCATAGTCGAACTCGGCCTTGAAGGCCGGGTCCGCCTGGGCCGCGGCATAGGCATCCTTCAGTTCGCCGAGCGCGGCAATCAGGGTTTCGGCCACGAAAACCCCGCCGTAGGGACCGAAATGGCCTCGGTCGTCGGGCAGGTCATAGTTCTGCATGGAACAGCTCCTTGTTGGCGCAGCCAGGTCAGCCCCGGTCTGCCGCTCGCACCGCCGCAACAAAGTCGGCCATGCGCTGATGATCCTTGATGCCCTTGGCGACTTCCACACCGCTGGACACATCCACGGCCACGGGCCGCACGCGCCGCACCGCGTCGCTCACGTTCTCCGGGGTCAATCCGCCGGAAAGAATGACAGGCAGGGGCAGATGCGGCGGAATCAGGCGCCAGTCAAACACATGACCGCCGCCGCCATAGCCTTCCACGAAGGCATCCAGCAAGAGCGCCCGGGCCCCGGAAAAAGCGGACGCGTATTGTATCAAATCCAGTCCCGGCTGCACCCGGGCGGCCCGCAGATAGGGGCGCGCCCAGCGGCTGCAGTCTTCGGGACCTTCATCCCCATGAAATTGCAGCAGGTTCAGCGGCACCTGCTGCAGGATCGACTGGATGCGGGCCGGGTCTTCATTGACGAACAACCCCACCGCCAGCACGAAGGGCGGCAGGCGCCGCACCAGGGCGGCGGCCTGCTGCGGCGTCACATGACGGGGGCTCGGGGGATAAAAGACGAAGCCGATGGCATCCGCCCCGGCGGCCACGGCGGCATCGACATCTTCAGGACGGGTCAGGCCGCAGATCTTGATTCGAGTGCGCATCGGGTCAGAACAGGGAAAGTCCCGCATCCTCGGGAATGGCGTGGACCGGATCATACCGCGGCCCCTGGAAATAGAGCCCGTCCGGGGCAAAGGTCATGGCGGCCCGGCGCCGGTCGCGGCTTTCCAGCACGCTTTGCAGATAGTCCGGAGCCCAGGCCCCCTTGCCGATGAACACCAGACTACCGACCAGGTTGCGCACCATGTGCTGCAAGAAGGCATTGGCCTCGAAGTCGAAGATGAACAGCTCCCCTTCCTGGCGCACCTCGGCCCGGGTCAGCCATTTCACCGGCGTTCGGGCCTGGCATTCAGCCGCCCGGAAAGCCGAGAAGTCGTGCTCTCCCAGCAGGCAGCGGGCGGCCTGCTGCATGGGCGCCAGCGCCAGGGGACGGTGGAACCAGCCCAGCCGCCCCGACCAGAGCCCGGGCCGCTGGGCACGGTTCAGCACCAGGTAACGATAGCGGCGGCGATAGGCCGAATAACGGGCATGGAAGTTTTCTTCCACCTCCCGGGCCCAGCGCACGGCCATGGCCGGCGGCAGGTGGCTGTTCACGCCCCGCACCCAGGCTGCGAGGGGCCGACGGGCATCGCTATCGAAATGGACCACCTGATTGCTGGCATGCACGCCCGCATCCGTGCGACCGGAGCAGGTCGTGGCCACCGGATGATCGGCTATCCGCCCCAGCGCGTCTTCCAGGGCCGCCTGCAAGGTAGGCAATCCTGCCTGGCGCTGCCAACCATGAAAGGCACGGCCGTCATATTCGATTCCCAGAGCTATCCTTGCCACAGCAGCACTCCCGACCCCGACAAGGCCGCCCCGGCCAGCACGGCCAGGGTATCCCGGCCCGTCCAGGCAGGCAGGGCAATCCGCACGGGGGCCAGTTCCCCGGCCTCGGGCCGGGGCAGCAACCACTGACGCCAATCCTGCTTTTCCGGCATTTTTTCCATGTATTCCAACACCAGAGCGAGTCGTACCACGCTACGGTCCATGGGCAAGCCCAGTCCCTGCAGGGGGCGCAACAGGTACCAGAGCCCCCCCATCAGGGCCCGATGCCCCAGGGGCACCAGCAACCAGGCGAGACTGCCGAGCAGCACCAGCAGGCGCAGCAGGTGCACAGCGGCCTCCTCCAGCCCCGCGTAACTGGGCAACCAGGCCAGGTTCCAGGGGGTCGGGCCGGGCAGAGCATAAGCCAATATCAGCACCAGGGTGAGCAGCAGGATCCGGGTGCGCCGCAATAGACGCCAGCCATGCCGCCGCACCTGACGGCCGCTCAAAAGCAGGCCGCAGCCGAGCAGGCCCAGCGGCGGCCAGGCCAGCAGCTGGACCACGATGGCCAGCATAAGCCAGATCAACAGGCGGGCGGCAGGATGAAGATGGGCGAGCATGAAAAGACATAGCCCCTTGCGGGGCTATGTGGTTGGGGTGGCGGATTATAAGCGTCAGGCACTCAGCCGGTCCAGGGCCGCCCTGGCGACTTCCACCTGGTCTGAATCACCTTCGCCCAGCACCTCGGTCAGCAGTTCCCGGGCCCCTTCCAGGTCGCCCATCTCCTCATAGGCCTTGGCCAGGTCGAGCTTGGTATTGACCTCGTCGCGCCGTGGGCTGAAAACCGCAGCGTCACTGCTAACCGGCGTAGCAGGCGTAACAGGCACCGCAGCAGCAGGCGCCGATTCGGCTGCGACAGCCGGTTCCTCTCCCCCCAGGTCCAGGTCGATGCCGGAAAGATCGAAGCCGCCGCCCGCGGGATTGCCGAGAATGGTGGAATCCGTCAGTTGAACATCGAACTCCAGGTCTTCATCGGGCTCCAGGGGGTCCATGGACATGACCACGGTCCTGGTAGAAGCCTCATCCTGGGCTGCCTCGGGCGCTGAAGCAGGCGCGGCAGCCGCATCGGGCAGGGTCAACTCGAAGTCGAGCAGGCTCGCGCCGGCATCCGCCACCGATTCCGGGCGCTGGGCAAAGACAGCCTTGAAGTCGTCGCCCACCAGGGTTTCCATGCTGGAAAACTTGAGCGGATCGAGCGCCGGTGTGGCTGCAGGGGTCGACCCAGCGGCAGCCGGGCCGCCCACACCCTGTTCCAGATCAAAATCGAGGGAGCCCAGGTCGGCTTCGGGATTGACCACGGGGGACGGGAAATCCAGTCCTGCCGCGGTGCTGGCCGTGTCATCCAGCTGCGCCGCAGCGCTCAGATCGAAATCCAGCCCTGTGTCAGCTGGCCCGGCCTGGGCCACCGTGGCCACGAAACGCGCTTCTTCCCTGGCCGGCACCTGGGCGGCAGGCGGAGCCATGGCGCCAGAGGCATCCAGATCAAAGTCGAGCGCACCTGGGGCTTCAAGGGGGGCTGACGCTTCCTCGGGAAAGGACGATAGCGGATCAGCCACGGCCGGCGCCGGTGCTGCAACAGCGGGCCTGCCGCTCACGAAATCAAGACTGGGTTCGGCTTCAGGCAATGCCGGCGCAGCTGGCGTCCTGGAGGCCTGGGCTTGGGCTTGAGCTTGGGAAGAGCCGCCGCCGGCCACCAGCGTGGCATCCGCATCGAAGGATGCCGGCCGTACCTGAGCCGCCGCAAAAGCTGCCGGACCTCCGTAGAGCGGATTGACCGGGTCGAGATTGCGTCCCAGGCTGGCTATCTTGTCCCACTCAGGACCTTGACCGCCGGTCTGAGCATAGAGCTCGGTCGCCAGGGTCTCGAATTGCTTGACGCTCTTGCGGTTGGCGTAAATTTCCAGCAGCTTGCTGTGAATGGCGGTGCGCTGCGGGTCCTTTTGCAAGGCATCGAGAAGAATTTCCTCGGCCTGGGCATCCCGGCCATAAGCCATGTAAACATCAGCCTCAGCCACCGGGTCCACCTCGTTGGTATCGATGACACCAGGCCCCGCCTGACTGAAGTCCGTAGACGGAGGCGTGGTATGGGAGGTATCGACACTCTGACCGCCGGCCGTCTGAAACACGGAGTTGGGCCCCAGGGTGGAAGTGGAATCACGCAGTTGATTACTGGTATTCGGGTCAGAAGACAAGGAGGGGATGCCAGACTTGCGCCGCCGATAGAAGAGAAAAGCGGCCAGGAGCGCCAGGATGCCGCCCCCGCCCGCTGCCAGCGGCAACACGTCGAGGCCGTCGAGCAAGCCAGGCTCTTCCACTTCCACCGGCGGCGGTGCAGGCTTCCTGGGTGCAGGCTGGGGGGGTGTAGGCTGAGGAGGTGCCGGCTGGGGGGGTGCTGGCGGGGCCTCGGCCGGCGGCACTGCCTCGGCGGGTCTGGTCTGGGCCAGATCGGCATCCTTGGCCGGCTCTACGGGAGCATCCGCCGGCCTGGCATCGGTTTTAGCTTCGGTTTTAGCTTCGGTTTTTACTCCGGCTTCAACCACGGGCTTCGATTCAGGCAGAGGCCCGAGCCCGGCTGCCGGCTTTGCCTCGGCAGGCAGGGCCGCCACCGGCTGGGCGGGTGCCGGAGCCGGAAGCGGGGCCGCAGGCGCGGCAGAACCGGGCCTGGCCATCTGCTTTTGCATTTCCGCCAGACTCTTGTTTTTCAGTTCCAGCAGTTTCTGCAGTTCGGACACATTCTTTTCCAGCATGCCAACGCGTTCCTGGGCCTCCTTCAGGGCCTTGTCCTTGGCCACCAGATCTTCTTCGGAGACGCCTGACTTGCCTGCCGCCTGGGTGGAACGGGAAACCTTGACCTGATCCTTGCTTTGCTCGGCGGATGGAAGCTGCTCCTCCACCTTGGCGCTGAGCTTGCCGCCCGCTGCGCGGCTGGCCGACGCCTCGGCCACCGGCGCGGTCCGGGCTGCCGCGGCAAGCTTGCGGCGATAATTATTCCAGTCGGCCGACTGGGCCCGGAAAACCCTGCGGGCTTCGGCCTCGGGAATGGCGGCAGCCGCTTCTTTGGACGGAATCTGCAACACGGCCCCGGCCCGCAGGCGGTTCATGTTGTTGGCACTGAAGGCATCGGCATTGTTGCGATAGAGGGCCACCAGCATCTGCTCGAGAGAGACACCGGCCGGCAGGTTTTCAGCGGCAATGCGGTGCAGGGTTTCGCCCGGCTTGACCTGATGTTCGCCTGCATTGCCCGCCGGCGCGGGCTCGGCCGCCCTGGAGGTCTTGCGCGGCTCGTCAGGTGCGGCTGCTGGCGTTTTTTCCGCCGGCTTTGGTGACGTTGGTGACGTTGGTGACGTTGGTGACGTTGCGGCCGGACGGGAGAGCACTTCCCCTTGTTCGGTGCCGGCGGGCAGAGCCGGCACCATACGGGCATCGATCACGGCCCGGCGGCGGCTGGCTGCCTGGGCTGCCACCTCGGGCGGATCAAGCAGGAAGGTGTATTCGCGTACCAGACGTCCCGACGGCCAGTTCAATTCCAGCAGGAAATCAAGGAAGGGATCATTGATGGGACGATCGGAACTGACCTTGACCACCGCACCACCTGGCCGCCGCTCCACCGAGAAACGCAGTTGTTTCAGGGTGGGCGAATAATCGATGCCGACCTGGCGGAATGATTCCGCTACTGCGAGCTGCGCCGTCATCCCCGGGAGCTCATCTTTGGTAGCAGAAACCTGAACTTCGGCCCGCAAGGGTTGCCCCAATGCGGAATAGACCGTGATACGCCCCAGGCTGGCTGCATCAGCCCACATGGGAGTCAAAGACAAACCCGTGACCACGGCTACTGCCATGGCACTGCGTTTGCTGGAAAGGGAGTATTTTTTATTCACGCTGCCACCCTGAGCGCCGAAATCGACGTTTTAAAATAACATCATGCACTTAGCCATGCAAGCTAACCTTGGTTCTGGAAGCTTAGCACGTTCGCATTGTGCCTGGATACACCGCATTAAACCGCATTTCACAAAAAAACCGGGGTAAACCCGGTTTTTTTTTTGCTTGAAGAGCCCGTCAAGCCTCGATCAGGATGCGCAACATGCGGCGTAGCGGCTCGGCGGCGCCCCACAGCAGCTGGTCACCGCAGGTGAAGGCGGCCAGATACTCGGGGCCCATGGCCATCTTGTGCAGGCGGCCGACGGGCACGGTGAGGGTGCCGGTCACGGCCGCCGGAGTCAGTTCCCGCTCGGAAATCTCGCGTTCGTTCGGCACCACCTTGGCCCAGGGGTTGGCCTTGGCGAGCATGTCGCTGATCTCGTCCAGAGGCACATCCTTCTTCAGCTTGAGGGTCAGGGCCTGGGAGTGGCAGCGCATGGCGCCGATCCGCACGCACAGGCCGTCGATGGGGATGGAGCCGGGGCTGCGGAAAGCGGGCTTGCCCAGGATCTTGTTGCACTCGGCGCCGCCCTTCCATTCTTCCTTGGACTGGCCGTGCGCGACCGGCACGTCGATCCAGGGGATCAGGCTGCCGGCCAGGGGGACGTTGCGAAAGTTCTTCTTCGGGAAGGTGTCGGAACGGAGGGTTTCGGCCACCTTGCGGTCGATTTCCAGGATGGCGGAAGACGGGTCGGCCAGCAGATCCTTGACGGAATCGTGGATGGCGCCCATCTGGGCGATCAGTTCGCGCATGTTCTGGGCTCCGGCGCCGGATGCGGCCTGGTAGGTCATCGAGGTGGCCCACTCGATCAGGTCGTTCTGGAACAGGCCGCCCAGGCCCATCAGCATCAAGGAGACGGTGCAGTTGCCGCCGATCCAGTTCCGACCGCCCCGGGCGAGCGCATCCAGGATGACGTTCTTGTTCACCGGGTCGAGGACGATCACGGCGTCGTCGGCCATGCGCAGGGTGGAGGCGGCGTCGATCCAGTGGCCGTTCCAGCCGGCGGCACGCAGCTTGGGGAAGATTTCCTTGGTGTAGTCGCCGCCCTGGCAGGTGATGATGATGTCGCAGGTCTTCAGGGCATCCACGGACATGGCGTCCTCGAGGGGGGCTGCGGCTTCCTTGCCGCCCAGCACCGGGGCCTTGCCGCCGGCGTTGGAAGTGGAGAAATACACGGGTTCGATGTGGGCGAAGTCGCCCTCTTCCACCATGCGCTGCATGAGGACCGAACCGACCATACCGCGCCAACCAACCAGACCAACTCGCTTCATCACGGCTTCCTTGGGTAAGAACTGAATGAGAACTGAATCAAAATATGACGTTATGGCAGGCGGCAGGTTCAGCACGCCGCCGCCCGCGAGGTTTTTCCGGGAATTTTTCCCGGGAATCTTTCCCGGGGATTTTTCCGGAATCTTTCCTGGAAATTACAGGGCGGCCAGGACTGCGTCGCCCATCTGACGGGTGCCGACCCGGGTGGTGCCCGGCTCATGGATGTCGCCGGTGCGGTAGCCCTGGGCCAGCACTTTCTTCACGGCATTTTCCACCTTCACGGCGGCTTCTTCCAGAGCAAAGGTGTAGCGCAGCATCATGGCGACGGAAAGGATGGTGGCCAGAGGATTGGCCACCCCCTTGCCGGCGATGTCCGGGGCGGAACCATGGGAGGGTTCGTAGAGGCCCTTGTGCTTGGCATCGAGGGAGGCGGAGGGCAGCATGCCGATCGAGCCGGTGAGCATCGCGGCTTCATCGGAGAGGATGTCGCCGAACATGTTGCCGGTGACCATCACGTCGAACTGCCTGGGATTACGCACCAGCTGCATGGCGGCGTTATCGACCAGCATGTGGGTCAGTTCCACATCCGGATATTCGGGAGCCAGTTCGTTGGCGATGTCGCGCCACAGCTGGGTGGTTTCCAGCACGTTCATCTTGTCTACCGAGCACAGCTTCTTGTTGCGCTTTCTCGCGGCCTCGAAGGCGACGCGCAGGATGCGGCGGATTTCGGACTCGCTGTAGTGCATGGTGTTGAAGCCGAAACGCTGCTTCTGGCCGTCGATCTCGCGCACCTCGATGCCGCGGGGCTGGCCGAAGTAGATGTCGCCGGTGAGTTCGCGCACGATGAGGATATCGAGGCCGGCCACCACTTCGGGCTTGAGGCTGGAGGCGTTGGCCAGTTCCGGGTAGAGGATGGCGGGGCGCAGGTTGGCAAAGAGGCCGAGCTGCTTGCGGATGCCCAAGAGGCCGCGCTCGGGGCGCTGTTCCCGGGGCAGGCTGTCCCACTGGGGACCGCCCACGGCGCCCAGCAATATGGCATCGGCGGCCTGGACCAGCTTTTGCGTCGCTTCCGGGTAGGGGTTGCTGGTGGCGTCCACGGCCGCGCCGCCGAGCAGGGCGGTTTCCATTTCGAAGCCCAGGTCCAGGGCCTGCAGCACGCGCACGGCTTCCGCCATGATTTCGGGACCAATGCCGTCACCGGGCAATACACAGATCTTCTTGCTCATATTCTCTTTCAAATCAGGCAAATAGCCAGGGTTGCTGCAGCTTGCGGCGGGCCTCGAATGCACGGATCTCATCGGCATGACGCAAGGTCAGGCCGATATCGTCCCAGCCATTCAACAGGCACTCCTTGCGAAAGGGGTCCACTTCGAAGCCGATCACATGGCCATCGGGGCGCACGACCTGCTGCCGTTCCAGATCCACCGTCAGCTTGAAGCCGGGCGTCTGCTCGGTGAGGACGAACAGGGCATCGATCTCGGCCTTGGGCAGGACGATCGGCAGGAGGCCGTTCTTGAAGCAGTTGTTGAAGAAGATGTCGGCGTAGGACTCGGCCAGGATCACCTTGAAACCGTAATCGAGCAGCGCCCAGGGGGCGTGCTCGCGGCTCGAACCACAACCGAAGTTGCTGCGGGTAAGGAGGATGGAGGCGCCCTTGTAGCGCTCCTGGTTGAGGACGAAATCGGGATTCAAGGGCCGCTTGGCATGATCCATGCCCGGCTCGCCGTGATCCAGGTAACGCCATTCGTCAAAGGCATTGGGGCCGAAGCCGGAGCGCTTGATGGATTTCAGGAACTGCTTGGGAATGATGGCATCGGTATCGACATTGTTACGGTCGAGGGGGGCCACCAGCCCATCGAATTTGACAAATTTTTCCATTACTTCGCCGATTTCTGGATGGCTTCGCCACCCTTTTCAATGTCCTTGCCGATCCCCTGCACGGTATTGCAGGCCGTCAGCCCCAGGGCCATCAGGGTCATCAGGGCCATCAGGGCGGCAAGAACCAGGGTCAGTTTTTTCATGGTAGGGGACTCCCGAAAAATCAGAGAATGTCACGCACATCGGCAAAATGTCCAGCGATGGCGGCAGCAGCGGCCATCGCCGGACTCACCAGATGGGTACGCCCGCCGGGGCCCTGACGCCCCTCGAAATTGCGGTTGGACGTGGAAGCGCAGCGCTCGCCGGGCTCCAGACGATCCGCATTCATGGCAAGGCACATGGAACAGCCGGGTTCCCGCCATTCGAACCCGGCGGCCACGAAAATTTTGTCCAGCCCCTCGGCCTCGGCCTGGCGCTTGACCGGGCCGGAACCCGGTACGGCCAGGGCCAGCTTGACGTTGCCGGCCTTCCTGCGCCCCTTGAGCACGGCGGCGGCCTGACGCAGATCCTCGATGCGGGAATTGGTGCAAGAACCGATGAACACCTTGTCGATCGGGATGGACTGGATCGGGGTATTGGCGGCCAGCCCCATGTACGCCAGCGCCCGTTCCATGCCCTCACGCTTGACCGGATCGGATTCCCTGGCCGGGTCGGGCACGGCAGCCGTCACGGGCACCACCATTTCCGGAGAGGTGCCCCAGGTCACCTGGGGCTGAATTTCCTCGGCGCGCAGATCCACGATGCAGTCGAAACGGGCGCCTTCATCCGACTTGAGACCGCGCCAGTGGGCCACGGCCTTGTCCCACAACTCGCCGCGGGGCGAGAAGGGACGGTCCTTCAGGTAATGGATGGTGACTTCATCGACCGCCACCAGGCCGAGGCGGGCACCGGCTTCGATGGCCATGTTGCAGAGGGTCATGCGGCCTTCCATGGACAGGCTGCGGATGGTCGAGCCGCCGAATTCGATGGCATGGCCGGTGCCGCCGGCGGTGCCGATCTTGCCGATGAAGGCCAGGGCCACATCCTTGCCGGTGACGCCCTTGCCCAGCGGGCCCTCGACGCGGATCAGCATCGACTTCGACTTTTTCTGGATCAGGCACTGGGTGGCCAGCACATGCTCCACCTCGGAGGTGCCGATGCCGTGGGCCATGCAGGCGAAGGCGCCATGAGTGGAGGTATGGGAATCGCCGCAGACCACGGTCATGCCGGGCAGGATGGCGCCATTTTCGGGGCCCACCACATGGACGATGCCCTGGCGCGGGTCCTTGAAGGGGAAATAGGCCAGCGCCCCCACTGCGCGGATATTGCGATCCAGGGTTTCCACCTGCTGGCGCGAAATGGGGTCCTTGATGCCTTCGTCCCAATGATCGGTCGGGGTATTGTGGTCCGCCGTGGCGACGATGGAAGAAACGCGCCAGGGTTTGCGCCCCGCCAGTTTCAGGCCCTCGAAGGCCTGGGGACTGGTGACTTCGTGCACCAGATGACGGTCGATATAGATCAACGCCGTACCATCCGCCTCCTGGCGGACCACGTGATCATTCCAGAGTTTGTCGTAGAGGGTCTGCGGCATGAGCGGAATCCGTAAAGCCGGGGAAAGTCGGCAATTATGGCACAGGCCGGGGGGCTCTGGGCAAGCCGGGTGAACGAGCCCCGGCCACACTAAACCGGCCCACCCTCCCGACTCACGCCCTCGCCCTTGACCCAGCGCCACACCAGCCACCAGCCCAGGAGCGCGAACAGGGCGCTGAGCGTAAACACCCAGCCAGCCCCGGCGCCATCCCAGATCCAGCCGCTGATGAGCCCGCCGAGCAAACCCCCGGCCCCGAAGGACATGCTGGAATAGAGGGCCTGACCCCGGGCCTGGCTATTGCCGGGAAACCAGTGATTGACCGCCGCAATGGCGGCCGCATGGTAGGAACCGAAAGTCAGGGCATGCAGGACCTGCCCCAGCAACACCAGTACCAGCCAGTCCACGCCCCAGCCCATCAGCATGAAGCGCAGCACGGCGGCGGCAAAACTGATGAGCAGAATCTGGCGCGCGCCCAGCCAGCGGGTCAGGCGCGGCATGAGGAGGAAGATCAGGATTTCCGCCAGCACCCCGAGGGACCAGAGCAGCCCCACTTCGGACTTGCTGTAGCCATGCGCGGCCAGATGGATCGAATAGAAAATGTAGTAGGCCCCGTGGGCTGCCGACATGGCAAAACAGGCCGCCAGCAGGGCCCGTACCCGGGGTTGGGCGAGAATGCGACCCACCGGCGGCTGAACCCCGGGGCAGGGTCGGGGCGACGCTTCTGGCAGCAGCAGGGAAAACAGCAAAATGCCGGCCAGAATCAGGGCGCACACCCAGAGCAGCGCCTCCTCCGGAACCCAGTCCAGCAAGGCGCCGGTGCCCAGCACCGCGATGATGAAGCCTACCGAACCCCAGAGCCGGATGCGGCCATAACGCCCTGGCTGGCCTTTGAGATGATCGAAGGTCAGGGTTTCCACAAGGGGCAGGGCCGCGCTCCAGAAGAAGGCCAGGATCGCCATGGCGGCCAGCATGGGCTCCAGCCGGTCAAGCCAGAAGAAGGCCAGAAAGCCCAGGAAGCTGATGCCCCCCGCCAGGCGCACGATGCCCACCCGGCCATGGCCCCGGTCCGCCAGCCAGCCCCAGGCATAGGGGCCCACCAGCCGCATCAGCTGCATCTGGGACATGAGCAGGCCGATGTCCCAGGCGGAAAAGGAAAGGGACTGGAGGTAGAGGCCGAAGTAAGGCGAAAAAGCGCCAACGAAGGCGAAGTAGAAGAAGTAATAGCCGGATAGGCGCCAGTAGGGCAACGGCATGGCCGGTCGGGATCCGGGGTCGGGATCAATCACGCGCGAGGCGCGGGCCAGGGCTCAGGCCCGCGCCGGAATCAGCGGCAGGGGTGGCAGGGGCGGCAGGGGCGGCACCACGTCGCCGCACTGGGCCCGGTGCCTGAGAGCGTGGTCGATCAGCACCAGGGCGAGCATGGCCTCGGCGATCGGGGTGGCGCGGATGCCGACGCAGGGATCGTGACGGCCTTCGGTGACGACTTCCGTCGCCTGACCCTGCCGATCAATGGAACGGCGCGGCAGGCGGATGCTGGAAGTCGGCTTGATGGCCAGATGCACGAGGAGGTCCTGGCCGGTGGAGATACCGCCCAGCACCCCGCCGGCATGGTTGGAAAGAAAACCGGACGGGGTCATCTCGTCGCCATGCTCGCTGCCTTTTTGCGTCACGGCGGCAAAGCCGGCGCCGATCTCCACCCCTTTTACCGCGTTGATGCCCATCATGGCATGGGCGATGTCCGCATCGAGGCGGTCGAACACCGGCTCGCCCCAGCCCGGCGGCAGCCCCGTGGCGGTGACGGTGATTTTTGCGCCGATGGAATCTCCGGACTTGCGCAGGGCATCCATGAAGGCTTCCAGTTCCGGCACCTTCTCCGCATTGGGGGCAAAGAAAGGGTTGGTGTCGATGTCAGCGGCACTGACGAAGGGGATCTCGATCGGCCCCAGGGCGCTCATCCAGCCCCGGATGGTGACGCCATAGCGTTCCCGCAGCCACTTTCTTGCAATCGCCCCGGCCGCTACCCGCACCGCCGTTTCCCGAGCGCTGGAACGGCCGCCGCCACGGTAGTCGCGCAGGCCATACTTCTCGGTATAGACATAGTCGGCATGGCCGGGGCGAAAGGTGTCGGCGAGGTTGCCGTAATCCTTGCTGCGCGAATCCTGGTTGCGGATCAGCAGCGCAATCGGCGTGCCGGTGGTCTTGCCTTCAAAGACGCCGGAGAGGATCTCGACCCGGTCCGGTTCCCGGCGCTGGGTCACATGGCGGGAAGTGCCGGGCTTGCGCCGGTCCAGCTCCGCCTGGATGTCTTCCTCGCCAAGGGCGAGTCCCGGCGGGCAGCCATCGACCACGCAGCCAATCGCCGGGCCGTGGGATTCGCCAAAGGAAGTGACCGTAAAAAGCGTGCCGAAGGTATTGCCGGACATGGTGCGAAGCCCTGAGAAAAGTGGAAAATCAGCCAAATGCCAGGCAGGCTGGCAGGGCCGGCGAGTTTACCACAGCCGGCCACCGGCCTCGGGATTCCCCCTGGGCCAGGCAGGCCTGAAGGTGATGCCCCGCCCAGGAACTCCACCCGCCCCACCCCGTCCCCGCTTCTGTCCCCACCCCCGCCGCCGGTACCCGCTGCGGCCAGCCCCCACCCCCACCCCCACCCCGGCCCCGGCC